>JAHDFV010000216.1 GCA_020627985.1 Saprospiraceae bacterium | reverse complement strand
CTTTATCTCTATTTATGCATTTAATAAAAATAAAATTAAACATTAAAATAAATATTCGTTATGAACGATTTTAATTTTTAAACATTTATAATATTATGAAAACGTATAAATTATCACCTCAGAATATTGAAGAAAATAAAATCATTAAATATATTTTATTGGATGAAAAAGAGAACCCAATTTCGTTTTTAAAAGCGATGGAATTATTATCGAATAATGATTCTTTTAGAGCATATTGGATTTCAGTTTTAAAAGAAATTCCTTTTATTGGATATTTTTGGGAAACACCTGCTGTTAATAAAAAGAATTGGGATACCTCTTTTGAATTTGTAGCTATAAAGAGTAAATATTTAGTTCAATTACAAGAAGATCGCAAAGCTTTTTCTTCTTATTTTAATCAAAGTACTCCTTTTAAGAATGTAGTTTCATTTATGAATTTAGGAAAGGATGCAAAATTAATTGTTCCTTGCCCAATTAATGGTCAAAAAGGATATCCACATTTAGCGACTTTTATAAAATGTTCTCCAATTGAGCAATTGGATTCTTTTTGGAATTGTATTGGAACGACTATGATAGAATATGTAAATGATGATTGGGTTTGGTTAAGCACGGCAGGGCTTGGTGTATCTTGGTTGCATATTCGTTTAGATAGTCGACCCAAATATTATAAATTTAAACCTTATATTATTCCATAAAAAAAGGGTGATAATTCACCCTTTTTTTTTATT
This sequence comes from Saprospiraceae bacterium, assembly GCA_020627985.1. Classification (GTDB taxonomy): domain Bacteria; phylum Bacteroidota; class Bacteroidia; order Chitinophagales; family Saprospiraceae; genus JAHDCE01. The sequence goes on along the minus strand of JAHDFV010000216.1, from coordinate 6,044 downwards.
CGATTGCTTCTTGTAAGCCTTTAGATTTCTTTTCTCTTTTTTTAGAAATGGCGACATTAAATCCAACCCTAAAATTCACGTTTTTTGTATCGTAAGGTTTAATAACCGATATTATATTATCTGTTATTGCATATAATTGTATCGGACCAAGTTTAGTAACAAAATTGACCCCTAAGTTGGCAAAACTTTTATTTCGCATAGAATAAATACCTCCAAGGCTAAATATATTTCCAAATCTTTTTTGTACACTAATTCCCAAAGCAGGATTAAATCGGCCATCTAAAATTTCGCCATGTAAAACAGCTCCAACAGTTAATGATTTTTGAATATCATAAGAACCACTTAAATAGAATTTTGGAGACAAAGATGTTTTATAAGAATTATTCGTTTCTACAAATCCTAATTCACTTACAATGGTATCTAAAACAGGATCAAAGTCAATAGAGTCTTCTCCAAAAAATACTTCGTTAGCATTAATTCCTTCAAAAGTATAAACCCCTTCACTGGTGAAATTAGATGCATTATTATTCCAATTTATAGAACCTAAATCTAAAGCACTAAATCCTAATGTCAACTTATCATTGACTTTATATTCAGCTCCGATATCAAAAGCGATACCTCCTTCTCCACCGAAAAATAATTGACCTGTAGAAATGTTTTCTAAACTAGGATTTAAATTGAAATCAGTACTGTCTACTTCATTAATAATATCTAAATAAAAGAAATCAGCAGCAGTATTAATTTGATAATCTGTAGTTGCTGTTAATTGATAATAATCAGGGTCAGTATAAATACTTAATTGATTTTTATTTTTATGTGTAGAAATATTTCCTAGGCCAGAAAGTAATTTAATTTTAATTCCTGCAGATAATTTATCTGTAATTTGATAGGCTCCATGTAATCCTATTTCTCCATATAAACTTGAATTAATACTGGGAGCTACTTCAATATCTTGATCTATATATTGTGAATTACCATTAAAAGCCATTTCTGCTAATTCTCTAGGATAACCTAAAATAGTATTAAATCGAACCGCATGAGAAAGACCGACTTGTATTTTATTTATTCTAACACCGACATTAAAAGTTTCAAGACTAAATTCGGTTCTTAAATAATTATTATCACCGATTTCTTTAAGTCCTTTATCAATATCTATATTAAATGAACCATCTGCAGTCTTATACAACATATCATCAATGGTAGGGCCATTGTGACTATAGTTTAAGTAAATAGAAGGAAGCCCAACTGTGATACGATGTTGACTCATTTTTCCAGGATTCGTAGAAGTAGATTGATAAATATTATCAATGAAATGTAGCCCTAATTCTTGTGCTTGAATCGAAAAAGTAAATAAAAATATAAGGATAGAAAGGATAAACCTTTTCATAGTAAATGGATTTAATGGTTGAATTATTCTTGACTAATACCTACTTTAATACCTACTTCAATTCTAGTACCTACAGTATTAGTTAATCGAACAACATCTTCAGGGTTATTATCAAAAACCGTAATTAATCCTAGGGTTTCAGATTGTTTGAATGCTTCGAATTTTTCTCTAGGGACTTCTACTTCAATGCTATTATTTTCAGTAGAATTGGAATATCCATCTGCATCAATACTGGCTCCTTTAATAAATCGCTTTTCAGGTAATATTTGTGATAGAGGCAAATCATATAAAGAATCAAGAACATTTCCATCAATATCTTTAAAGTAGAGTTGTAAACCAATATCCATTGGAATTGTATTTTCAGAATTAAATTTTAAAATGGCATAATCTGCGAATTCGTAATCTTCCTCTAGATCTGCCCCCAATTCTATATCCGTTATTACTGTAAATAAATTAGCTGTACCGTGAACGGGTAAATCTATAAATACTTGAACGGAGAAGAAGCTAGAATCTGTAGCAAATCCAATAATACTTTGATCGCCATCAGGATTTCCTAATGCATCAAAATCATAATCTAATGCAATTGGTTTTTGAGAAAAAACATCTATTATATTTGAATTGGTTTTATCCAAAACAAAATTGGAAAATTTAGATTCACCAACTTCTTGTAAAGAAGGATAAGCAAAATCTAAACCATCAGTAATTGGATCTCCTGTAACAGTAAGGCGATCACCTTCTAATGTCCATACTTCTAATAAATTGGCGATTGATCGTACAGGTAAACCAAATGAATTTTCAACATCCATATGTATGACAGGGTCAGCAAAAGTAATTCCACCCCCAATCCACCGATCAAAGAAATCAACATAGATAGTATCTCTATCTAAATCATAGATTTCTTGACCTAAATAACCCTGAATATAAGAGGCTTCAAAATTTTGGAACAACATAAAGACATTGTCTAAAATAACTCGATCACCATTTGCCTTTAAAGCTGTATATCTTATGTTAATATTATTATTGTCTGGTTGTAATTTCCATCCTGTTAAGTCCATTACGCCAGTTACAGAAACTGGTGTGCTGCCTGTATAGGTAATCACATTTGTAGATTTCAAGGTTTCTCCTGTTATTGGATCTGTTACCTGTGGTAATTCAATCTCTAAGGTTAAATCTTCAGTAAAAGAAGATTGCATTGAATAAGTGATTGAACCCGTTTTCATAATGACATGATCTAAGATGATACCACCTGGCGCTTGATAAGGAAAAGCATAAAAAGTATCTGTGACTGAAATAGGAAAAATAGGGACACTCGCAAAAACATCTGTACTACTCTTTTGAGTAAATTGACCTCGATAAATCAAATGAACCAATCCGTCAGTATCTAATTCAATAGATGTTAAAGAATCAAGTTCCCCTAAAATATCATCTATGGTAATATCCGCAGTAAATAATGGAACTGCATATTCTCCATCAAATTCCAAAGAAGCATTACTAAAGTCATCCATTCGAGAGCAACTCGATAAGAAGAGGAACATTGTAATTATAGGAATAAAAACAAAGGATAAGGTTTTGAGCGTAATCTTCATAATGTTACTATTATGGATGAAATTGAATTTGTGTTATGTTTGGCAAAGGTAATCGCAAACCGAATAGGAATCTAGCAGTAAAACGACAAGCTTAATTTAATAGCTGCTATAAAGTCTTTTAGATTCGATATTCTTGTCCGAGTTCAGGAATCTCAATATTTTGAAATCCTTCAATATTTAAATGATCTCTTAAAGCTTCTTGCCTATCTAATGTTCCATGAACTAAAAACATCTTTCTAAGATGCCCTTTTTGATTGCGAACAAAATCAGTTATCTCAGAACGATCTGCATGTGCAGAAAAAGAATCCATGATAAATACTTTTGCATTTACAGGTATTCGTTGTCCAAAAAGGGTGATTTTATCAGCTCCAGCTCTTAGAATTCCACCTGGCGTATAAGGAGCACAATATCCTACAATCAATAATCCATTTCTTTTATGTGTAATACTATTAAATAGATGATGCTTCACTCTTCCTGCGTTCATCATACCTGAAGCACTTATAATAATACAAGGGTCTGTTGTATCATTCAATGATTTTGAAGTTTCTAAATCATGCACATAATGAAGAGAGTTAAAACCAAAAGGATTAGAATCGGTTAGCATGTATTCATTTAACTCATCATCATAACATTCTGGATGCGTTCCAAAAATCGTAGTAGCATTAACTGCTAAAGGACTATCTACATAAACTGGAACAGGAGGCAATAATTTATTATGTGCCATTTGATCTAGCATATAAACGATCTCCTGTGTACGCCCTACACTAAAAGCTGGGATAATAAGTTTACCTCTTTTCTTGACACAGATTTCTTGAATTATTTCTAATAATTTTTCCGATTCTTTAGGTGGAGCAGTGTGTTCTTTAGCCCCATAAGTAGATTCACAAATCAAGTAATCTAAATTAGGCATAGGTTGTGGATCTCTTAAGATGGGTCTGTTTGGTCTACCGATATCTCCAGAAAATCCTACTCTTGTCCGTTTTCCATGTTCTTCAATTTCTAAAGTTACACTAGCGCTCCCGAGAATATGACCTGCATCTCTAAACATAAATCGAACACCGTCCGTTATGTCATGCCAGTGGTTATATCCAATTCCTACAAAGTGATTCATTGCTTTACGAGCATCATCACTAGTGTATAATGGTTTTATTTTATTCTTATTTTTTTTATTGTGATATGAGGCATCTCTCTCTTGGATTTTTGCACTATCTAATAACATGATCGTACATAAACTTCTAGTAGCATGAGTGCTAATAATGTTTCCTCTAAAACCATCTTTTACCAATTTAGGAACTCTACCTGTATGATCTATATGTGCATGTGATAATATTAAACAATCGATTTCAGAAGGTTTGAAAAGCCAATTTTCATTAAAGGCTTCCATGTCTTTATTTCTTCCTTGATACATGCCACAATCCAATAATATTTTATATCCATCAGTTAGTGTGATGAGGTGTGAACTACCTGTTACTTCTCGAGCTGCTCCGCAAAATTGTACTGTCATATTAAGTGTTTCTTTTATAACAGGGCAATATACGGAATACCTTTTGGTATTTCTTATGCATAAAATAAAAAAGGGCACTGCAAAGCAATACCCTAATCTCCCTTATAGTATGTTTGTGAGTCTTTTATTTCTTGACTTTTCGGTTCCCATTTTTATAAACGACTACCTTTGCTTCAGATGCTGAATGGATCACTATTTTTTCTAAAAATGTCTTTGCCGCTTTTTCATTTCTGAATCCAGTAATTACATAAGATAATCCACCATCTTTCAAAGGATCAATTTTGATGTTACCAAATCGTTCGAAAAGGAAATAGTCTCTTCTTAAAGGTAAATCTGAAGTAGTTAATTCAATGGCAAATCCTGTAAAAAAGGTTGCTAATTTCTTTTGTCTTCTGTAGTAATATGGTATGATCTCTTTTATACCTTTTGATTCACTATTAATATCTTCATTAAAAGCACCTCTTTTGATATTGTCGTGATAAGCTAACTCATTTTGAGCGATAACATCTTGGGGTACTACAAAAATAACGGAAAGCAGAATGATTAAATATTTAGCACAATTCATGTAGAAATAATTCTTTTGGTTAAAGGTTGACGTTAGGATCTAGTATATCACATATGGTTCCAATATCGTTGATTTTAAGATAAAAACGAATTTAAATTTAATTAATGTAATGGTTTTTAAAACTCTTTGTGACCCTGATTTATTCCATAACTTTTGAGCTGTATTTTAGAAATAAATAGTTGATCCTTTTGAATGTGAAAAGATTTAAAGAATGCGGTATACATTCCAGTAGTATCGGTAAAAGGATAAATTTTCTATTTAAGAAAAATCTTGGAATTCAATTTTCTTGTGACGATTTTTCCCTTAGAATTTTATTGATTTAAAGCAATATATTTTACTTAATTCCATTGGCTTTAAAGATCAATAGAAAGAAATATTTTCGGCTTCTTAGAATAGAATTCATAGAATTTGAGTTACATTTGCGGAACTTTTCTACCAAAGAATAGTTTATGCTATTACACACTCACGTGGCGGAATTGGTAGACGTGCAAGGTTGAGGGCCTTGTGTCCTGTTAGGACGTGCTGGTTCGACTCCAGTCGTGAGTACAAGTAAAATCAGTTTTTTATTATAGAATGGCTGATATAAAATATTAAGCACCTTTTCTAATTTTGGAAAGGTGCTTTTTTGGTAAAGATTTCTTTTTTGATTTTATTTTGCATTTTAATTCCCTTAAATGATAAAAGAATAGTATCTAATTTGAATCAATTAAAAAATTAGAAAGTGAATAAATATATTTCCATTCCCTAACTGAAATTAACAAAAATCCTTTACTCTTTGAAAATTTCGTGCCTATTTTGCTATTTCTGTATGATTTAAGTAAATATTTATGAATTTGGTAAGATTCTTGATCGAAATATATTGAATTTGATGCAAAATAAAATGACCTGTTTTTTTATATTTTATTGGGATTCAGGTCATTGAATAATTAATTTATGTTATTATAAATATATAATCAACTCATTAACAATATTTATAACATCAAAAAAGATAATATAAACTAA
>JAHDFV010000215.1 GCA_020627985.1 Saprospiraceae bacterium | reverse complement strand
CTATCTTATAACCCGTTTTTTCGGCTACAATATTTTGTACCGCAAAAAGACTTATGAATAAGAAAAAGAAGACTCTAATCATTACTATAATAATTTATGTTTTTTCATTTGTTCGGGTGCAGTACAAAAATACATTACTTTATTATACGGGTGTATAAAGGAATTGTTAAAAAATAGCCGCATCCTATACAAAGAAGCGGCTATCTTACATTTCATTTTACCTTTACTTGTTGTCTTGCTTCGCAAAAACTTGTTGCAGTAAATCTGTTGTTCTCTCATTGATGTTGGTCCGAATCCCTTTTTCTTTCTTTTCTACCATTTTGAAAAGACCTCCCAAAGCTTGATTCGTCACATAATCATCTAATCTTGGATTCATTTTTTTGATGAATGGGATTTTATTGTAAGCCGTGATGGCTTCTGACCATAATTTATTCGCTCCTACTTTATCTAAGGATTGTACAATTACTGGATTGAATTCATTGTACAATTTACTTTGTGTAGCACCTTGTAAATAGTTCGTAGCTGCATTATCTCTACCCATTAAAATATTAGTAGCGTCAGAAAATGACATACTTGTAATGGCTGTTTTAAATATAGGTGCTGCTTTCTTGGCTGCATCCTCTGCTCCTCTATTTAAACTTTCAACAAGTTTAGTTTCAATTTGACTAAAACCAGGGATTTTAGATAAGCGATCAGTTACTTTTCTTGCTTCTTCTGGTAAGAAGATTTTGTATGCACTTTTATAATAACCGTCTTTTAATGATAATTTATTAGATCCTTGCGTAATGCCTATTTCTAAAGCTTGTTTTAGTCCCTGCCCAATTTGTCCTTGCGTCAGTGCTCCATCTCCTGATAAAACAGAACCAGCAATACCTGCTAATTCAGCACAAGAATAAAACGAGAGACTGGCAAATAGCATGATGATAATTCCAAATTTCTTAGCCATGATTGTAAATTTATTTATAAAGTAAAATGTTTATCCTGCATAATAATCCGAACATGATTTGCATACACATTTTCCATGTTCTTCTAATACTAATTCTGATGTTCGAGGATGTACTTTTCTAGTAGATGTACACCAACAAGATTCATCACCATAGCAAATCATACCTTTATCACAACGGCCACATTTAGCCTTAAAACTGTACGATTTTTCAATTGAAGCCGCTTTTACTCTTCCCCCCAATGGCGGATTAAGCTTGCTTACTTTTATTGTAAGAGATTTTATTATTTGAAAATTCTCTTTTATCCTTGTCTTAATCCGATGTAAAACTGTCTCAATTAAATCGGATGATTTACTCATTTCTATATCACAAATGGTATAAATCATTTCGTAATTAACTGTTTTATTCAGTTCGTCTTCTTCAGCTGCTTTGTCAACATTTGCTTCAATGAATACATCTACTATGTATTCTCCACCTAAAATTTTCTCTTCATCATATACTCCATGATAAGCAAAAAATTTCATCCCTTCTAAGGCAATAACGCTCATCTTCTACAGTTTAGACTCAAATAATAAGCTAAAGTAAATTATTTTAACTGACTTTAACAAGGACTCATCAAAAGTACCGCAAGTATCTGAATAGATTATATTTTTTTTAACAAAAAAAGCCCTATTGGTCTCTACCAATAGGGCTTTTAATCAATTAATTGCTCGTTTTAAGCTGAAAACGATGTTCCACAGCCACAAGATTCTTTCGCATTTGGGTTATTAAAGGTAAATCCTCTATTGTTTAATCCTTGTACAAAATCAATCTCAATGCCTACTAAATATATTGCATGTGCTTTGTCCATTATGACAGAAATGCCATTAATTTCAAAAACATCATCATTTTCCTTTTTTTCGTCAAATCCTAAAATATAGGAAAAACCTGCACATCCTCCTCCTTTTACACCTACACGTAAAGAATGCCCCTCAGGTACCCCCTTTTCAGTAGATAATCGACCTAATTGTTCTACAGCTCCATCCGTTAAGGTTAGTGGATTTTGAATCACATTTTTGTTATTTGCCATATCTAAAATATTTCTACTACAAATTTAACAATAATAACAGCATAAATCCACACTAAGTTTCCTTAAATGTATCTTTTTATCAATAAGACATTAGAATAAGTAATTGAAATACTATTTTTGTACCTATAAATTATAAATACTATGGTTACTACACTAGAAATTATTCTAGAGATTATAAAAGTTACAGTTCCTGCACTTATCGTTTTTCTAACGGTATTCTATATGTTCAAAACTTACACAGAAAATGAACAACGCAATAGAATCATGGAACAACGAAAAGATAACAAAAGCATGTCTTTCCCATTTAAAATGCAAGCCTATGAAAGATTAGCCTTGTTTTGCGAAAGAATATCTTTGAGTAATTTAATGCTAAGAGTCAGAGATGAAAAAATGAATGCGGCAGATTTTAGGTTAGCCTTAATGGTGGCGATTCAACAAGAATATGAGCACAACATCTCGCAGCAAGTTTATGTTTCTGAAGAATTATGGAAAATTATTATGTTCGCTAAAAATGATACCATAAATATCATTGATTTAGTTTCTCAGACTGTTCCGAATGATGGAACCAGTTTAGATTTAAGTCGAGCTATTTTTAATTATTTAAATGAAGTTAAAAATACTTCTTTGGATAAAGCTCGATCTGCCATTTCTCAAGAAGCGAGTACCTTTTTATAATGTATTTTAAATAGATCTATTTATGAAAAATCTATTGATTTTTTTACTCATTATCGGTTCATTTACTTCTTGTAAAGTTTACCATCATGCTAGTACAGAAAATGTTCAATATGATTTATCATCAACTGAAAACATTTCATCAGATTCAGAAATAGAAAATTTGATAACTCCCTATAAAGAGAAATTAGATGCTAAAATGAATCAGGTCATCGGTAATGCTGAAAAAGAATTAATTAAACATTTACCAGAATGTACTTTGGGCAATTGGGCATCTGATGCTATTTATCGTCAATGTAATAAATTCTATAAAAAGCCGATTGATTTTGCTGTAGTGAATTATGGAGGAATTCGAATTCCTTCTTTACCCCAAGGAGATATTACTACAGGTAAAATTTTTGAATTAATGCCTTTTGATAATATGATGGTTGTATTGAGTGTAAAAGGAGATATCGTTCAACAATTATTTGAGAGCATGACTTTAAGAGGAGGATGGCCAGTAAGCAGCAATGTCAAATGTTCATTTAAAGCTGATGGTAAAATTATCAATTTATCCATTAATGATAATCCAATAGATATGAATAAAATGTATCAAATTGGTTTATCTGATTACATTGCAAATGGTGGAGATCAATGCGATTTCTTTAAAGGTAAACCTCAGAATAATACAGGTATGTTATTTAGAGATGCTTTTTTAAATGAAGTCAAAGAAACACAAAAGAGAGGAGAAAATATTGATGCCCAAATTGAAGGAAGAATGAAATTAATTCCTTAATTCTTTTCATGAAAATTTATTCTGCCAAACAAATAAAAGAATGGGATCAATTTACCATATTAAATGAACCTATTACTTCTTTAGATTTAATGGAACGGGCTTCCAAAACTTTTGTTGAATGGTTTATTCAACAAAATTCTAATCAAGATAATACGATTCATATTTTTTGTGGCCCTGGAAATAATGGTGGCGATGCTTTAGCTATTGCTCGTTTATTATATCGAAAATTTTATAACGTCTCTGTATATATTTTTGATCATAATAAATCAAGTCCTGATTTTCAAGAAAATTTAAATCGACTTCCCAAAGAAATAAATAAATTTATTATTAATATTAAAGATCTACCTCAATTTAATATTAACGACGTAATTATTGATGGTATTTTTGGTTCTGGATTAAATAGAAATCTAGAAGGAGATTTTTTAGCTTTAATTAAATATTTAAATCAAAAAACCAATTCTAAAATATCAATTGATATTCCTTCTGGTTTATTTGCTGATCAAAAAACAGAAAGTATTCATTTTATCCCTGATCATACTTTTAGTTTTGAATTACCTAAGTTATCTTTTTTAATTCCTGATAATAATACTAAAATTGGAAAAGTTATTACTAAAAGTATAGGACTTTCTAAATCATTTAATGCAAGAAGTGATTATTATTATTTAAATAAATCTACGATAAAAGCTTTATTAAAACCAAGAAATAAATTTGCGCATAAAGGTAATTTTGGTCATGCAATGATCATTGCAGGTAGTTATGGAAAAACGGGCGCAGCTTTATTAGCCATTAAAGCTTGTTTAAAAACAGGTGTCGGTTTAGTAACCGCTCATATACCAGAAAATTCTTTGGCAATACTACAAAGTTCTGTACCAGAAGCGATGTGCAGTATTGATAAAAACGATAAAGTAATTAGTACATTTCCTGATACTGATAAATTTCAAGCAATAGGTATTGGACCTGGATTGGGCTTAGATAAAAAAACACAAAAGACTTTTATTTCTTTTTTAGAAAAAGAGAATTCTCCTTTAGTTCTTGATGCGGATGCTTTAAATATTATTAGTCTTCATTCTAATTCCATTCAATCTATTCCTAAAGGCAGTATAATAACGCCTCATCCAAAAGAATTTGAACGATTATTTGGTGCTTGTGCTGATAGTTGGGAACGGATGAAATTGTGTAAAAAGAAAGCTGTAGAATTAAATATAAATATTGTTTTAAAAGGAGCTCATACATTTATCGCATTATCGAATGGTAAAAATTACTTTAATTCAACCGGCAACCCTGGAATGGCAACTGCAGGTAGTGGGGATGTTTTAACAGGTATGATTACGAGTTTAGTCGCTCAAGGCTATTCAAATCATGATGCTTGTTTAATCGGAGTATTTGTACATGGTTATGCAGGAGATTTTGCTAGAGATTCTCAAGGAGAAAAAAGTTTAATGGCTTCAGATATTATTCATCATTTAAGTACTGCATTTTTAGATATACAATCTTAATAAAATTCTCCTTTTCTTTTTTATTTAATTAATCATTTAGTATCATTTTAATGATAATTCTAATAACTTTAGATATTAATCGAATAGATAAGAATTAATTATAAATAATGAAAGAAAACCCTACTCCACCTGTTGCTAAAAAAAAGCCACAAACTTTTACTTTACACGGAGATACTCGAGTTGATAATTATTTTTGGATGAGAGAAAGAGATCACGAAGATGTAATTTCCTATCTCAATGAAGAAAATGAATATAAAGAAAAGATGCTTGCACATACGACTACTTTGCAAGAAAATCTTTTTGAGGAAATTAAAAGCAGAATTAAACAGACTGATATGTCTGTACCGTATAAGAAAAAAGGATTTATTTATTATACTCGTCAAAAAGAAGGCCAAGAATATTCAATTCATTGTAGAAAACAAACTGAGGACAGTAAAGAATTTATTTTATTAGATGTAAATGAATTAGCAAAAGATAAATCATTTTATAATGCTGCAGGTTTAACGGTTAGTCCTAATAATAATTTATTAGCATTTGGTGAAGACACTGTCAGTCGTAGAATTTATACCATCCGATTTAAAGATTTAAATTCAGGAAAATTTTTAGAAGATCAAATTCCAAATACTACTGGATCTGTGGCTTGGGCAAATGATAATAAAACGGTTTTTTATACTTTAAAAGATCCTGAAACACTTCGGAGTTATAAAATCATGAAGCATGTTTTAGGAACTGATGTCGAAAATGATGTTGAAGTTTTTCATGAAAAAGACGATACATTTAATTGTTTTATTTATCGGACTAAATCAGAAAAATATTTAATGATTGGTTCCTTTCATTCTGTAATGTCAGAATATCAATTTTTATCCACAGATACACCAGACGAAAATTTTAAAATCATTCATAAAAGAGAAAGAGATCACGAATATAGTGTAAGTCATTATGAAGATCGCTTTTTTATTCATACCAATTGGAAAGCAAAAAATTTCCGATTAATGGAAACTCCTGTTTCTAATCCAAGTATTGAAAATTGGAGAGAAAAAATTCCGCATCGCTCAGATGTTTTATTAGAAAACATAGATATTTTTGAAAAGTATTTAGTTTTAAGCGAACGAATCAATGGTATTACTGAAATCAGAGTTATCCCCAAACATGGAGATGAATATTATATCCAATTTGAAGAAGAAGGACATTTAATTTATTCTTCAGTAAATGTTGAATTTAAGACTGACATTTTCAGATTTGGATATACTTCAATGACAACGCCTAATTCTGTTTTTGATTTTGACATGATTTCAAAAGAAAAGACTTTATTAAAACAACAAGAAGTAATTTCTGAAACCTTCAAAGTTGAGGATTATGTTTCTGAAAGACTTTGGGCAACTGGGCATGACGGTATTAAAATTCCAATTTCATTAGTCTACAAAAAAGGATATAAAAAAGATGGAAAACAACCTCTACTTTTATATGCTTACGGAAGTTATGGATATAGCATGGATCCTTATTTTAGTTCGGTTCGATTATGTTTATTAGATCGAGGGTTTGCATACGCCATTGCTCATATTAGAGGAGGTGAAGAAATGGGAAGACATTGGTATGAGAATGGTAAAATGCTTAACAAGAAAAATACTTTTAAAGATTTTATTTCTTGTGGTGAATTTTTAATTCAAGAAAAATATACTTCTACTAATAGCTTATTTGCAATGGGCGGTTCCGCAGGTGGTTTATTAATGGGTGCTATAATGAATATGCGTCCTGATTTATGGAAAGGCATTTTATCTGCTGTTCCTTTTGTTGATGTGATCAATACGATGTTAGATGAAAGTATTCCCTT
>JAHDFV010000214.1 GCA_020627985.1 Saprospiraceae bacterium | reverse complement strand
GAGATAATAAATACATCAGTATCATCAAAGGAAAAGAAAGTGTAAAACTACTTCGAGTCATTACACAAGGACAAGAAAAGGCTATTCAATTAGCTTTAGCTAAAATTACAGAAAACTATAAACGGGGGAATGAAAAAAACAAGTAATCTTTATTTCACTATAAATTTATGAACAGCACTATTCCCTAAATCATCATGAATCTTCAGGAAATAGATACCAAGTGAATACCTATTTAAATTAATTTCTAGTAATGCAGGTAACTGACCATCTTTCAAGTAAATTTCTTTACCTAAAGCATCTGTAATTTGAATATGCATGGCTCTGGTAATTCCTAAATTATTTTCTATATATAAATTCGAAGAAACGGGATTGGGAAAAGCATTTAATCCAAAAACAGATGATAGATCATTTAGTGAAATCAGGATTTCTCCATTATTATCAGATTTATAAGGATCTGTATCATTCAAATATTCTTCTAAATTGGTAAAACCATCTCCATCAGGATCATCTGATGGACCATAGCTTGCTGTTAATAATTCTTTAAATTCCCAAACATCTGGAAGAATATCATTATCTCTATCATGGGTACTTCCCGTATTATCAGGATGATTTTCATTTAATAATGGCATTTGGGCATCTACTTCTTCCAAATGATCTTTCATTTTACCAATTAATCTTGATAATAATTCTGGATCATTAATTTCATTTTCCTCTCCTATATCTTCTTCAAGATTATATATTCTTTTTTCTCCATTGATCATAAAATTAATAAGCTTAAATGGGTAATCAATAATCATAGAATATTGATTTACAAACTCAATATAATTATGAGGAAAATGAAAATATATGGATTTATCTTCTCTGTCTGGTGTTAATTGTCCCTGATTTAATAAGGTTGGCAATAAACTTCCTCCTTCTTTATTATTAGGAATTACACTTTTATCTAATCCAGCCATTTCTACAAAAGTAGGAAAGAGGTCATATCCAATCACTGGAAAATGACAATGACTATTCGGAGCAATTCCTGGACCAGATATAATAAGAGGTACTCGATGTCCACCATCTGAATAATATAATTTACCATGTTTTAAAGGTGTACTTGGAGATAATTCTTGCCCTTGATGAAATCGAACTGCGCCATTATCACTATAGTAAACAATATAAGTATTGTCTGCAATTCCTAAACTTTCAACAAGATCCATGATGGCTCCTAAACCTTTATCCAAATCTTCAGTCATTGCAGCATAAGCTCTATTTTTATGATTGTCTCCAACTGGCACTCCCTCTAAACTATCATAGGTTTCTTGAGTACACTCTACATTTAAATGCACTGCTTGATGTCCAATTTGGAAGAAAAAAGGAACAGAATCGTTTACAATTTCAGTAATATAATCTATCGATTTATTTGTAATAGAATTTATCGATTTAGGGTTATGGTATATTTCTGAACCATGGTTTGCAGGTCCTCCATGAATTTGTATATCAAAACCATTCTCTTCAGGGCCACCTCCATAAATATGCCATTTCGCAATGTATCCTGTATTGTATCCAGCTTCTTTTAATATTTCCGCATAGGTCAAATCAGAAGTGTCAATATCTAAAGCTCTATTTGGATCTATTAATAATTGATCTAATTGCACATTCGTCTCTGGATTTAAAGTCATTCTAGTCCTTGCTGTACTCTGCCCCATCATTATGGCAGCTCTTGAAGCTGCGCAGATAGGAGATGGAGAATAGGCTTTAGAAAAACGCATTCCGTTAGCAGCTAATTCTTCTAGATAAGGTGTATGATAATAATCACTTTTAGAATCTTCTCTATGTTCATCCATTTGGACTGATGTACCATTCCATCCTTGATCATCTACGAGAAAGAAAATAATATTAGGTGGTGTTTCTTGGCTTAGTAGCGTTGATTTAACAGCGATAAAAAAATATAAAAACAGACTAATTTTGCAGTAAAATAATTGCATAAAATTTTGGGTATTAACATTTTACAACTTAAAATTAAAAAAAATTCTATTAAATTATTATTTTTTAACATAATTAAAAAACCTTATCTACTACAAGGTAAATAATCCAAATATTCATTTTTAGAATAGGATTTCATAAATAGATTTAATTTGGGGAATTTTTGGGAATAGGTTCTAAGAATATTTATCCCTTTACTTTTTTGATCTAATAAAATATAGATCGTAGCTAGCCTAACAATGACAAAACTATTTTCTTCTTTTTTTTCTATTTTATTTTCATAAAAAAGCTTTGCTTCATTTAATTTTTTGAATGCATTTCCTTTCTGTCCTAAACATAAATACGCTTTTGCTTGAGATATATGTCCTTCGAATTTGCCAGGATTGTCTTTTTGAAAATTATCCCATGTATTAATGACTCCTTCAAAATCATTTTTAGAGATCAGTTCTTCTTCTTTTACTTGCGCTATTTGTAATGCTTTAGTAGAAGCATTTCCTTGTTTGAGTTTTGGAGCTGTTTGAGGAATTTCTGTAACCGTTTCTAAAGTAGCAGCTTCTTCTTTCTTTTGACAAGAAAATAATAAAAGGATTAGAATGATTAGGTAGAATATATTTTTCATTATTTTTAAATTTATCGTAAAAATACAAATTAATATGTCTACTAAATATTTCTTTTTGATCTTATCACTCTTCTTTGTCACCTGCCAAAATAATAAAGAAAATCCTTCAAACGCATCTTCTGTAACTCATTCTGAACTAGACGAATCAAATACTCAAAAAACAGTTTCGGTATTAGATGCTGAAGAACTTCAATATCAAAAAGAAGTGAATGAAAATGTCTTAAAGATGTTGCCTCCAATGATTCCTCAATTATTAATTAAAGGTGAACATCCTTGTGTTAATTTAGAAATTGAAGGGCCGCTAAAAGTAGAAGCTGATCTAACTGGAAATGGTTTAAAAGAAATGGCTATGTTGGTTCATAATAATAAACAACAAATACGTTTAATGATTTTTCATCCAGACCAAAATGGAAAATATACCATTATTAATCATTCTGGATTAGTAGACAATAGCAATGATTTTTATAATTTAGATTTAGCACACCTTCAAGTAAACAAAGATGGGAAAGTCCTCTGGTTTTTAAATTGGAAAGACCGAGAAATGACGCTTGGTATTACACATGATCCTAAAACAAATTCTTATATTCTTTCTGATGTTTTTGCGATGCAACGGGGATCTAATTATTATTCCACTACAGAAATTGATTATATCAAACAAATCAGAATCCAGGGAGGAGAGCAAATGGTTGATGGGAAATTCCAAGAAGTACAAGAAATTATTTCTAAAGTCAATTCTAAGCCTTTAGATATTACAGATTTAAATCAAAAAAATATTTTCAATTTGCTTTAATAAGAAAGTAATTGCTTCATTTTTACACTAACCTTTTCAATAGAAGGAAGCATGGTTTCTTCTAGGACAGAATTTAACGGAATAGCTGGAACATTCACTGCACCAATCGTCATTACAGGAGCATCTAAAGCTTCAAAACAATTTTCTTGAATTTTACCTGAAAGCGCTCTTGCAAAAGAATTTTCAATCGTTTCTTCAGTGATAACTAAGCATTTATTGTGGCGTTTTACCGCTTCAAAAATTGTTGTTTCATCTAAAGGATTTAAAGTACATAAATCAATGATTTCTACTTGACCTTCATATTCTTTTGCCGCATTTAATGCCCAATGAACTCCCATTCCATAAGCAATAATTGCAATAGTTTCGCCAGATTTTATTTTATCCGCATCTGCTTGCAAAACAGATTTTGCTTTTCCAAAAGGTAAAATATAATCTTCATCTGGCAAAGGAGTTCGAGCAGCATTGGTTCCTTTTACTTTTGACCAATACAATCCTTTATGCTCAAAAATCACCACTGGATTAGGATCATAATAAGCGGCTTTAAGTAAGCCTTTCAAATCTGCTCCATTACTTGGATAAGCAATTTTTACGCCTTTTATATTTGCTACAACAGATTCCACACTAGAAGAATGATAAGGTCCTCCACTCCCATATGCGCCAATAGGTACCCGAAGGATCATACTAGCCGCCCATTTTCCATTGGATAAATAATAAGAACGGCTTAATTCTGTAAACAATTGATTTAAACCTGGCCAAATATAATCTGCAAATTGTACTTCAACTATCGGTCGTAATCCTACTGCAGACATTCCAACGGTAGAACCCACTATATAAGCTTCTTGAATTGGTGTATTAAAGACTCGATCATTTCCAAATTTCTGAGCTAATGTTGCTGCTTCTCGAAATACCCCTCCTAATCGTCCGCCTACATCTTGACCATACAATAAACATTCAGGATGTTTACGCATGAGTTCTTCAACGCCCCAAAGCGCACAATCCACCATGACCACTTCTTCTGCTCCTTCTGGAGATCTTGTTCCTCTTTCTTCTAAAATGGGAGTGGGCGCATAATCATGTAATAATAAATCCTCTGGTCTTGGATCTTCTGCATTTCTAGCCCGAACTAAGGCACCTTCTACTTCTTTTCTAACTGAAAATTCTATTTGCTTGATTTCTTCTTCTCCTACTCCACTTTCCAATAATTGATTTAATAAGAATGGATATGGATCTCTGGTTTGGTGTTCTTCTAAATCATCTCTGTACCATTCTTTTCGAACACCACTGGTATGATGATTCAATAAAGGCACTTTGGCATGAATTAAAAAAGGCTTACGTTCAGTACGGATATAATGAATGGCATCTTGAACTGTTTTATAACATTCAATAAAATCACTTCCATTGATCGTTACTGCTTTTATTCCATGAAATCCTTGGATAAATTCATAAGCATTTTGTGCTCGAATTTCATCTGCACTCGCAGAAATATCCCAATCATTATCTTGTATCACATATAAAATAGGAAATTGCTTTAAAGCCGCCATTTGGAAGGCTTCACTTACTTCCCCTTCGGTTATACTTGCATCTCCTAACGAACACATGACTAAAGGAAGATCCGAAGGACGTTCCCCTATATTTAATTTCTCTTTGTATTGTAAACCCATTGCTGCTCCAGTAGCTGGAATAGCTTGCATACCTGTTGCTGAAGATTGGTGCGGAATTTTAGGTTTATCTTCATCCTTTAAACTTGGATGTGCGTAATACGTTCGACCTCCCGAAAAAGGATCATCTCTTTTGGCCAAAACTTGTAACATAAGATCATATGGTGTTAGGCCCATTCCTAAAAGCATTGCATCATCCCTATAATATGGATAAGCATAATCTTGAGGCAATAATTGCATTCCAGTCGCTAATTGGATGGCTTCATGTCCTCTGGAAGTCGCATGTACATATTTAGATACGAATTTGAAATTTTCCTCATACACTTCTGCCATCGTCTTTGCAGTACACATTTTACGAAATGCATCTATAAGGATTTCTTTTTCAATATCGTATTTTGTTACGAACATGTTTCCACTTAATTTTAATGAATGAAACTAACGAATGTTAGCTTAAAACAAAAATACAAAAATTGAAGGAGTTTTGAGTATTTTTAATTCCTATTAATTTCTCAATGCTGCACAAATAATTCCTGCAGCTACTCCTGCATTTAAAGATTCTGCCCCACCATTAGAAGGGATGGTTATCCAACTATTAATTTTAGCTCTAATTTCTTCTGAAATGCCCTTTCCTTCATTCCCTATTACTATGATGCCTTTCTTTTGATCCTTCTTTAAATCAAAAACGGATGTCCCTTTCATATCTGCCCCCATAATACTAACATCTGGATATGATTCTATTATTGAATTAAATGGTTTTTCTACGCAATTTACTCTTAAAAATGCGCCCATAGAAGATTGAATTACTTTGGGGTTGTATAAATCAACCGTTCCTTCTCCTAAGAAGACGTGTTCTATGCCAAACCAATCTGCAATTCTCAAAATCGTCCCCAGATTACCTGGATCTTGGATACCATCTAAAAACAAAGAAATATCATTTTCTATTGTATTCGTATCTATTTTCACTTCAATCGTTGAAGCCACAACCATGACTTGAGGAGATGTTTTAAGAAAAGTGAGTTGTTTTAAATCTTGCTGAGAAGCTTCAAAAACAGGTGTTTTTCCCAATCTTTTTTGATGAATTGCCAACCATTCAGTACTTCCAACCAACATTTCGATATTAATATTAGGATGTAGGAGCATTTCATCTATGATTTTCGTTCCTTCAGCAACGAATTTATCATACCTTTGGCGTTGTTTTTTGCGTTCTAGAGAACGAATGTATTTAACTTTGGCTTTAGACAGCATTATAATAAATTGCTAAATCAGCGAATTTGATTCGTAATAAAAATATACTTTTCTTTTGGGTATCAATAATCATCTTATTGATCGGTTCCAGTTGTAATACTACCAAATATTTACAAGAGGGTGAAAAATTGTTGAATAAAAACAAGATTGTCATTGAATCCGATAAGAAAATTAAAAATAAAGGAGATTTAAAATTAGATTTAGCAGACTACCACAAGCAAGTACCCAACGATAAATTTTTAGGCCTTTTTAGAACCCGTTTATGGTTTCATTATAAGAATAGTAGCCCATCAGATACAACAAAATGGGACAATTGGGTAAAAAGAGTTATTGCCGAAAAACCTGTAATTCATAGCGAAAAGGTAACTGCCCTAACGGCTAAATCCATGCAAAGCTTTATGCAGCACAATGGATATTTTAATGCAACTGTTGATTTTGCTACCCAAAAAAAAGGGAAACTTGCTTACAACTACTGTTTATCCTCGAGAACAATATATGTATAACAGTATACAATTT
>JAHDFV010000213.1 GCA_020627985.1 Saprospiraceae bacterium | reverse complement strand
ATCTATTGCAGGATATTTTAAATAATCGTTTTCTTCAATAAACTGAATTAAACGAGGAAGAATCTTTACATCAATTTCTATTGATAATATGGTTTTATAATTTAAAGCATCACAATAATGTTTTAATTTATTTACGATATAAAAAATATCTAAACTGGTATCTGCTTCTTGTAAATTGCTCAAAGAAACCCTTTTCGCTTTAATTCTTTCTAAGTGAATATGCGATTCATATTCGGATACATATCTATAGTAGTAATAATCAGAATTCCGGATTTCTTTATCATTTAACTCTTTCCGAATATTACGTAAAGCAGTCATATAGTGTTTACTTAATTCAGAACTGTTTACTTTTTTCAAAACACCTTCTAAACCCGAAACTCCATCCCGTTCATGCCATTCAACAGAAAGAAAACGATAGGCCAATTTTGTTAAATCTGAGTTTAATCTACGGTATTTTTGCTCTACATATTTCTTTTTTGGAAAAGCTTTTAACCAAATTTGATTTCGAGTTAAATTAGATAAATCTACCTGAAGAAAATGTGTGATCGATTTAAAAAAAACTTGTATATCTTTATTATCATTAAAATAAGGAGAATGCAAAAACTTATCAAAACGATTTAGTTCGTATTTGGTAAAAGCATAAATTAATAAAATAATCTTATCTTCGTTTGCTTTCAATTTTTAATGAGTTTCATTTATTTTTTTATAAAATTAATACAATAATTCATTTATTATCAACATTTTATATAATTTAGTGTTATTAAAAGCGTTGTATTTATCTATTCCAATGTTCTTTTTTTGATTAAATAATTATCACATTTTTATAAGATGTAATATTGCTTTTCGCCAAATTACTAAATCATGAAAACCATCTTAAAATATATCATTTGCATTCTTGTTATACTTAATCTATTTATAGTCAAAGGATTAGCTTGTACTGCATTGATAGGTTATGACAATCCATCTAATGGATTCTTTCAATTTGAAGCCACTTCAAGCTACGGTGCAGCTCCCTTTACGTACCATTGGGATTTTGGTGATGGAACTCAAGATTCTGGAGTTTCTGTTGAAAAACAATATGAAAGTAGTGGGTCATTTGAGGTCTTTTTCACACTAACTGATAATGATGGTTGTGTTTCCAATGCTTCTTTTGTTGTACAATCACATGTGACTCAAGATGATTGTGATGTTTTAGATTGTGTTTATCCTGGAGATACAAATGGAGATAATCAGGCTAATATTTATGATCTTTTCCCTATTTCAATTTATCATGGTGTTAATGGCCCTAGTAGAGGTGAAACTTCTATGGATTGGGAAGGACAAATTTGTGAAAATTGGAAAATCGATGATATTTACGGTATAAATCTTAAACATTCTGATTGTAATGGAGATGGTGTTATTGATCAAAATGATATTGAAGCGATCAATTTAAATTATCAAAATGATCATTCTTTTGAAGGATCATATGGCGATGAAAATGATCCTCCTTTATATTTAGAATTAGTAACAGATTCTATTATAGTAGACCTTCTAAATCCAGTTAATGTAGAAGTTTCATTCAATGTTTATCTTGGAAATGAAACAAATCAGATTACTGATTTATATGGAATTGCTTCATCTCTTGAATTTGATGAAGAATTAATAGTTCCTGGATCCGTTGAATTCTATTATGAACAAAATTCTTTTTTATGTAATTCAGAAAACTTATTAGAAGTAAAAAAAGAATTCAATGGTCATTATGATTTTGCTTTAGCTAGAAATAATGGTTTATCTTCTAGTGGTTTTGGTAAAATTGCAGTTGTTAATTTCACAATTATTGCAGATTTAGTCGTTCAAAGAACTGGAAGTGATACCCAAATGCCTTTTTATGTAAATGTAACTGGAACTTCAGGTATTAGAGACAACGGTTCCACTATCAGTATTAATAATAAAGATTTAAATTTTATGATTCATTTGGATAGGACCTCTCCAAACAGAAATCTAATTGATGATTCTACAATTTCTATTGCACCAAATCCATCAAATGGAATGTTACATATTGAAAGTACTGAACACCCAATAGATCTTGTTAAAATAATGTCAGCTCAAGGAGCATTAATACAACAATATGATGCAGGTCGTTCAATGAATTATAATGCTGATCTGAGTCATTTACCGAATGGAGTTTACTTTATTAACATTCAATCTGATGATAGATTCATTACCAAAAAAATAGTTCTATTCAAATAAGTTGAATTTTTATAAAAATTTAAAAAAGCCAGACAATCATTTGTCTGGCTTTTTTTGTAATCACTGTTATTAAAAAGTTTGAATCAATCACTATATTGCAGGTGAAAGATTAAAACATGAGTAAGATAAAAAGATTAAATTTTCCTAAGGGATTTATTTGGGGTTCATCAACAGCTGCAGCACAAGTTGAAACAGCTGGTGATCACAATTGGAATGGGATAAAGGCAATGGATGGATATACCTTTACCAGAACCACAGATCACGAAAAGAGAAGAGATGAGGATATAGAATATATTACACAATTTGGTTCAATGTACCGTTGTGGTGCCGATTGGTCTAGATTACAAACGAAAGCGTTTGCACCTTTTGATCCTGAAGTGGTTGAAGAATACAGAGATTTCTTTAAGAAATTAAATGCAAGAGGGACAAAAATCATGTTTGTCATCCATCATTTTATGAATCCGAATTGGTTTGAAAATAATGGAACTTGGTTAAATGAAGACAACATCCCTGCCTTTGTTGATTATGCAGAACAATGTATACAACATTTTGGAGATTTGGTTGAAAATTGGAATACATTTAATGAACCGAATGTTTATGCAATCAATGGATTTATGTTAGGTGGTTTCCCTCCATTTAAAAAAAGTTATTTTAAGGCTAATACTGTACTCAGAAATCTAGGCAAAGCCCATGATATTGTATATGATTTAATCAAAAAAGCTTACCCAAATAAATTAGTAGGAATTTCTTGTAATACAGTTGATTTTAGTGGACTAAATTTCCTAGGAAACATGGTGGCTAAATTTGCATCCTGGTGGTTTATCGATCATGCAGCTAAACATTTCGAACGATTGGATTATTGGGGCTTAAGTTATTATGCTCATATCCCCATGAATCCATTTCCTATCACCGAGATTGATAAACCAGGTAAATTAGCACAAATGGGATATGCTCATGATAAGATGTGGGCTTATAAACCTTCTTCTTTTAAAGAAATTATTCTTAAATTTCACCATACTTTTAAAAAACCCATTATCATCACTGAAAATGGAATTTGCTCAGATGATTCTGATGTAAGAATAGCAAGTATTAAAGATTATTTGACTATTATGCATGAGGTAATTGAAGAAGGCGTTGATCTTATCGGTTATGTACATTGGAGTACTTGGGATAATTTTGAATGGAATTTAGGTCCGACTTACCGTTTTGGTTTAGTTAGAATTGACTTAGATACCATGGATCGACAAATGACTAAAGCAGGTTTATATTATGCGAAAGTCACAGAGGAAAATGGATTAGACATTGAACTATAAACACACAGATATGCACTTTAAATTTATATGCACCCTATTATTTTCTACTCTTTTAAGCTTTTATGCCATAAGTCAGAATAGTACAGCTCCAATGTCAGGTGCCAGAGGTCTTGGTATGGGAAATGCTTCAGTGGCATTCACAGATATACATAGTATTTTTAGTAATCAAGCTGGATTGGCTTTTGTAGATGGCATTAGCTTTTCTATTGGCGCGGAAAGAAGATTTATTACAGCAGAAATTAATTCCATAGAAGCAGGCCTTGCCTACCCTACTAAAGCAGGTACTTTTGGTTTAGCCATAAATTATTTTGGTTTTTCAGGTTATAATGAACAAAGGATTGGATTAGCATATGCCCGAAAATTATCTGAAAGAATTAGTATTGGAGCACAAGTAGATTATTTAGGATATTCTATTCCAGAATATGGGAATAAAGCATTATTTACTTTTGAACTGGGTGTACAAGCAGAGTTAATTGAAAATTTATTTATTGGAGCACATGTTTTTAATCCCGTAAGACAAGAAGTTGTACCAGACGAAAAAGTGCCAACTGTTTTTAAATTAGGTACAGCCTATTTACCGAATAAAAAATTAACCATTTCTGGTGAATTAGAAAAAGATATTGATTTAGATATGGTTTTTAAAGCTGGAGTTGAATATTATTTAATTGATATTTTCTGCTTAAGAGCTGGAATAAGTACAAGTCCTTTTTTAAATAGTTTCGGTATGGGATTAAGTTTAAAAAATGGATTAAAAATAGATCTTGCGACTAATTATCATTATGATTTAGGATTTACGCCTGCTATTTCTTTAGCTTATGAAATGAATAAAAATAAATCAGGAACTAAAACTGAAAAATCGAAATAAAACTGTATTTCTAAATCAAGAAATTCATTTCTATGAAACATATAAATTTAATTTTATTTCTTTTCTTTTCTTCTTTGGCTTCTTATGCTCAAGATGATGGAATTCCAATTATTTCTTTGGATACGATTCCAGATGATGATTTAGAAATAAATGAAGATATTATAGAAGACTATATTTCCAATCAAGATGATGAAGCAGATTTTGATTTAAATGACATAATAGATGTATTAGAAGGATATAAAAAGAAACCACTGAATTTAAATAAAGCAACTGCAGAAGATTTATCTCAATTAAGACTTTTAAGCAATTTACAAATTAATGATCTTATTAATTATAGAATTCAAACTGGCGATTTTTTAGCCATATATGAATTACAAGCTATCCCTTCTTTTTATCCTGAAATTATTAATAAAATAAAACCGTATGTAACGGTAAAAGAAGGCTTGGATGATTACAATTTAGGCATTCACAAGATGTTGTATAAAGGTACAAATACGCTTTACTTAAGAACGGATAGAGTTTTAGAAAAGAAAAAAGGATACATCACTCCTGAACCAGATCCTGACATTGATCCTTTAGATCCAGAATATGAAGAATTAAAAGCTCCATACTTAGGTGGTAGAAATAAATATGTCGTTCGATTTAGACATCAATATGAAACGACTTTAAGTTATGGTTTTACTTTAGAAAATGATCCAGGAGAAGAATTATTTACGGGTTCTAATAAAAGTATTCCCTTCTTTGATTTTGGTTCGGCACACATTTTTTTAAAAGATTATAATAAAACTTTAAAAGGAGTTGCCCTTGGAGATTTTGCTGTAAATATGGGACAAGGATTAATCATGTTTGATGGTTTTGGATCAGGCAAAAGTTCATTTGTGATGGATGTTAAAAAATCAGGAAGACCTCTTCGTCCTTATACTTCTATTAGTGAATCATTATACAAAAGGGGCGCTGGAATCAATCTTACATTTGGTGATCATTTTGAGGTGATGGCTTTCGGTTCCTATAAAGGTAGAGATGCAAATATTTCATTAACAAACGAAGATGATGATGATCTCGAAATATTACAAATTTCGTCTTTACAAACCAGTGGAAACCATAGAACTGAAGCAGAAATTGAAGATAAAAATTCGATTAAACAATTAACAACGGGTGGTACGATAAAATATAAAACTAATGCTTGGCACATTGCTGCAAATGCCACCATGGAAAAATTAAGTAGTCCATTACAACGTACATATTCTACATATAATCAATTTAATTTTAATGGCGATCAATTGTTGAATGCTAGTTTAGATTATTCGTGGGTCATTCAAAATTTCAACTTTTTTGGAGAAACAGCTATGAGTGATAATGGAGGCATTGCTTCTATGAATGGTTTGATTATTGGATTAGATCGTAATGTAGCTATGTCTGTAGTACATCGTTATTATGGAAAAGATTACCAAGCATTAATGCCCAATGTTTTTGCTGAAACCAGTTCAGGAAATAATGAAACAGGACTTTATTTAGGTTTGGAAATCAAACCCAATAAGCATTGGATTATTAGTACATATTTTGATGCTTGGAAACATCCTTGGCTTCGATCTGGTGTAGATGCTCCCTCTAAAGGAAATGAATTATTTGCTCGAGTAACTTACAAGCGAAAACGTAAAATGAATACGTATGTTCAGTTTAGAAGAGAGTACAAAGAAAAAAATGCAAAAGACAACATTACCAATTTAGACTATTTAGCAGATACTTATAAAACACAAGTTAGACTTCATATTTCAAATAAAATCAATAAATCCTTAGAATTAAGAAATCGTGCTGAATTTTCTTTATATGAAAATGGTACAGGGGGAAAAAGTAGAGGATATATGTTGATGCAAGATTGGATTTTTAAACCCATTGGTTTTCCACTTTCCTTTACAGGTCGTTTTGCTATTTTCCAAACAGATGATTATGATTCAAGAATTTATGCTTACGAAAACGATATTTTATATTCATTTTACATTCCTCCTTATTATAACACAGGAACCCGTTTTTATATAAATCTTAGATATAAAGGAATTCGAAACATGACCATGGAATTAAGATATGCACAGACTTATTATGCAGATCAAGATACTTTTGGCAGTGGAAATGAAGAAATAAATAAACCAAGACGATCTGAAATTAAAGCTCAGATAAAATATAAGTTTTAAATAAAAGTTAATACTTTGTATTAAAACGCAAAAGTGCGTTCGGCTAATGACTGTTATCCTTTTGGCTGGGGAATGCCCAACAGACAATATAATACACCAGATTATCGCTTTGGGTTTAATGGAAAAGAGAATGATCCGAGTTTTGGTTCTCAGCTGATACAGGATTATGGATTTAGAATGTATAATCCGAGTATTGCGAAGTTTTTGTCTGTTGATCCGTTAA
>JAHDFV010000212.1 GCA_020627985.1 Saprospiraceae bacterium | reverse complement strand
TTTTTGTTGGGTATGTCAAATAGTAAACATTAAAATTAATTCGAATTCCTACAATTTGTAGAATGACGATAAACTTGTATCTTTTACAAAAAAAGATGAAGCGTTTATCCCTTTTATGTTTTTCATACCTTTTTGTTCATTCTATTTTTGCTCAAACATTCAATGGTACTACAGGTAATATTGCAGACGATGGAAGCATCGTTACTTTTGAAGCCAATGTAGCTAAGCTTAACTCATCAGTTTTAGATGCAACTTATGGACTTGTTGAAGTTTGTGTTGATATTACCCACACTTGGGTATCTGATTTAGAAATGATTTTGGTCGCTCCAGATGGAACACAAGTGACGTTGAGTAATCAAAATGGAGGAGATGGAGATGATTATCAAAATACTTGTTTTAATATGGAGGCGACAATACCTATTCAAGGAGGAAACCCACCATACACAGGGCAGTATATCCCAGAAGATGATTTTGCAGATATTAATAACGGGCAAGATGGCAACGGGACTTGGTATTTGGCATTTGAAGATCACTATCCTGGAGCTGATGCAGGAGTTTTATTGAGTTGGTCCATTTCATTTGGCGCTGGTCCACCACCACCTGTTCAATTTGAATCTTCAAATTTACCTTTAGTTTTTATAGAAACAAATGGTCAAACCATTAATGATGATACTCAAGTTATTTCTGATTTTGGTATTGTTGATAATGGTGCGGGTAATCGTAATTATTTTACAGATCCTAGAAATGATTTTGATGGACATGCCAAAATTAAATATCGAGGTCAATCTTCATTAGGTTTTGATAAAAAAGGATATTCTATTGAATTATCGAATGCATTAGGCAATGATATTGAAGCTTCACTTTTGGGATTTCCATCAGAAGAAGATTGGATTTTACACGGTCCTTATTCAGATAAAACATGTATAAGAAATGATTTGTCGATGAAAGTCGCTAGAGAATTGGGATGGTATTCTAGTAGAACTAAACACGTAGAACTTTTTGTGAATGATGATTATCAAGGTTTGTATGTGGTTATGGAAAAAATAAAAAGAGGTGAAGGTAGATTAGATATTGCTAAATTAAATTCTGATGATATAGATGGGGATCAATTAACTGGAGGTTATATTTTAAAAATAGATAAAGATGATGATGGGGGATGGTTGTCAGATTATAATATTGCCAATTCTAATGATAAATTATATATCCAACATGAATATCCCAAAGCGGATGATCTAGAACCTGAACAATTAGAGTATATCAAAAATTATGTACGTGAATTTGAAGAAGCATTAGCTTCTTCAGATTTTACCAATAGCCTTGGAAAAAATTATAAAGAATATATTAATGTAGGATCTTTTGTAGACTATTTTATTTTAAGTGAAATTTCTAAAAATGTAGACGCATATCGCTTAAGCACATATTTTCATAAAGATAAAGATAGTAAAGGAGGGAAATTAACGATGGGACCTTATTGGGACTTTAATTTAGCTTGGTTTAATGCAGATTATTGTGATGCTGATCTTTCTGCAGGTTGGATTTTCGAAGAAAACTGTGGTCAAGGGAATCCTTTTTGGTGGCAGAGATTAATTGCGGATCCAGTATTTAGAAATACATTGCGTTGTCGTTGGGATGAATTAAGAGGGAGTATTTTAGATGTGAATTATTTAAACAATTATATTGATGCGAAAGCCTTAGAATTAGATGAATCACAAATGCGGAATTTTGAACGATGGCCAATTTTAGGTACATATGTTTGGCCTAATCCGTTTGTCCCAAGTACTTATCAAGGAGAAATTAATAATTTAAAAAATTGGATGCAGAGTCGAATAGATTGGATGGATTTTCAAATCAATAATTTTGAAGGAGGTGAAATTCAAACGACTTTAAATATTACTTCATGTGGTGATTATACTTCACCAAGCGGTGCTGTTTATAATACCAGTGGTACATATAATGATAGTGTCATCAATGCAGAAGGTTGTGATAGTACTTTTATTATTTATCTTGAAATTCAAGAGCTAGATGTTTCTGTAACTGAAACAGATACGGATTTAATTGCAAATGCAACTGGTGTAGAATATCAATGGCTAGATTGTAATAATAATTTCCAACCTTTAAATGGAGCAACAACACAAGGCGTATATCCTTTTATTGATGGATTATTTGCAGTACAAATTACAGATGGCGATTGTGTGGGTGTTTCTGAATGCTATCCTTTTTTCTCTGTTGGTACGGATGACCAAGATTGGGCAAAAGATTTTGTTGTTGCTCCGAATCCAACGACTGGAAATATTTCTATTAATTTATTTGAAAATTATAATGAATTAAATATTAGCATAAGAAATGTAATGGGGCAATTAATCTCTGAAAATAAATATGAAAATAAAAGCCAAATAGATTTAAATATTACTGGTGCAAATGGAATGTATTTAATTGAAGTAGTTTCTGAAAATAAAACAGCAACATTTAAAGTATTAAAGAAATAATTTACTAACAAATCACTTATATTAAATAAAAAGGACAGAATTTATTCTGTCCTTTTTATTTTTTTATTAAGATGAAAACTTTTGCATCTGCATTTAATACTTGTGTCCCATTTTTTAATTCTACTAAATGTTTTTTCCAATGACAATGTCCACTGCATACTAAAGTTGGAATATAACTCGATTCTAATGTCTCTCTAATTTCAGGTGAACCAATTAAATTTTCTTCTTGATAAGATGGGCTTGGATGAATTAATAATACATCAGGTTTTTTAATTAATCGATTTAAAATATGATCTAAATATTCTTCTTCAGGAACACGAAATAATTTCTTTTTATTTCCAATAATTCCACTGACACCACCTATTTTTAATTCGTCAATTTCAACAGATTCCTTTTCGAGAAAGTAAATATCTTTTTCTTTTAATTTAAATTCTATTTTCCCTTGAAATCCACCGTAATCATCATGGTTTCCTGCTACGCCTGCTACCCATTTAAAATGTTCTCTAAAAGCAAACCAAACATTACGTACATCTCCTAATCCCCCTCGTTTCATTAAAGTAGCATACATATCTCCACATAACATTACTCCAGTAAATTCAGGTGATATGGTTTTTATTTCTTTTTCAATAAATTCAGCTAAGAAAGCAGGTAGTACTTCTCCTAATAAAATAATTTCATCTTTTGTACGGATATTTCCTTGTAAATCTGAGGCAACAATTAAGGCATCAAGACCACTAGGAATCTCATCTACATAAGCGATGTAAATAGGGAGTTGTGCTTGGAAAACAGGCTTGAGTCCGTTCCGAGTTCTACTGCCTCCTCCCACATTTAAATAAGGAAAAGTTGTAATGGGTTGTTCTATGATTTCTAAAATTCTCATAACGGAATTAATAACTAATCTTTTATATTTTTCGTTCCTGTCTTTAACAGAAAATTATTTCATTTCGAAAAAGAAAAGACTTATCATTATGAACTTGTTTAAATGTTATGAATAGGATATGAAAAATATATTATTGTGGATAAGTTTAATTTTACTCCTTACGAATTGTAATCCAGCTCCAGAATCACCTCAATCAAATAATGAATTACCTGAAATAGAAACAAAAAAAATACCAGAAGAAATGCCAAAACAAGATCCTAATAAATTTGGTTTTTATCATGGAGAAAAACCAATGAATAATCCTTTATTGAATTCAAAGCAAATTATGATTTCTATTCTTCCTGATGATGTTACTATTGAAGGAGAAATGTTTCGATTTGAACGAAAGAATAATAAATGGAAATCTCAAGGAAAACCTTATCCAGTTAATATTGGTAAAACGGGATTGGCTTGGGGGAAAGGAGGTGAATTAAGTGATAATGTAAAACGAGGTATTTATAAAAAAGAAGGAGATGGGAAAGCACCTGCTGGAATTTTTACTATAGGAGCAGCTTTTGGAAATGAAACGGCAGCAACCATGAAATCGAAAGGTGTGAAATTACCTTTTTTAGATGTAGCAGATCATTTATATTGTGTGGATGATGTTCATTCCGAACATTATAATTCGATAGTGAGTACTGAAGAAGTAAAAAAAGATTGGACAAGCGCAGAAGAAATGTTGCGTAAAGATGATTTATATGATTTAGGTATTTTTGTGAATCATAATACACCTACAGAAGCAGGGGATGGTTCTTGTATAATTATTCATATTTGGAGAGCTAAAGGAAAACCAACGCATGGATGTACTGCTTCATCAAAAGAAAATATTTTGGAATTAATGCAGTGGTTAGATCCTAGCCAAAATCCTTTATTGATACAAATAACAAAAGAGGAGTATCCAACTTTAAAACAATGGTTTGATTTACCTGATTTAATTTAATTAAATGTAGTTTTGAGAATGATAGAAAATAAAGAATTAGAAAGAATAACTTTAAAATATATTTGGGAAGAAATTAAATCAGTATTAAATTTTGAAAAAGGATTGTCTTATACTTTTTTAGAGTTTTTAATTAGACCTGGAAAATCTACGTATCGTTTTTTATTTGAAGATAGGAAGATTTTTATGGGCCCTTTTAAGTACGCATTTTTAGCCGTGTCTATTTATTCTTTTATTTCTTTATATTTTGTAAAAATGGATATTGCTGCGCCTTTACCTGAAATGGATCAATCGGAAGTTATAGCCTTAGAATCTCAAAGGGTCTTTAAAAATGTAATGGCAAAATATTCGAATTTAATTATGTTCGTCTCCATTCCGTTTACAGCTATTTTGACCTATTTATTTTTTATGGAAAAGAAATGGTTTTATACAGAACATGTTACGATCAATATGTACTATTTAGGTACAGCAACTTTTTTCAGTATACCAATTATTATTTTAGCTCCTTTTTTCCCTAATGTTTATGCTGTTTTAATTGTATTGATCACAGCTGTGTACCAGATATTTGTTTACAAAAAAACGTTTAAAATTACTTGGTTTACTTCTATTTGGAAAGGAATATTAATTTCGTTTTTGTCCTCCTTTATTTTTATGATGGGAACGATGTTTGTTATTGGGATTTATGTAGGCTACCAATTAGCAGTAAATGGAGCTTTGAATTAATTTTCCTCTAATCTTTTTTTCTTTCTTTCAGCTAATCGAGCACTTAACCACCAGGGGATAATAATAGCTCCAGCAATTAAGTAAGGATAGTAAGATAACAATCGCCAGATCATCGCAATGATAATGGTAACAGGTTTTGTAAACATATAACCTGCATCCATTAAAAACCCTCCAAAGACTACCTCAGCAAATCCTGCACCGCCAGGAGAAGGAAGCAATAAAAGAATCACAAATAAGGATTGTAATTTAGCATATAATTCCGATTGTGACCAGAAAGAAAGTGAAATTAATTCTGGATCAGCAAAAGCGATAATCAAACAATTTAAAACCAAGAAACGAGTAGACCAAGCTAAAGCAGTTGATAAATATGCTTTTAAATGGAAGTCCCATTTTTTCTTAGACATTTCATTAGAAGCTACAATAATATCGTCACCCAACTCATCTGCCTTTTCTCTGAAACGCTTCAAGAAAGGTAATTTAGTAAAGGTTCTTGCAATGGCTTTAAAGTTCTTGGGACTAAAAAATAGTCCATAAAAGAAAAATCCACCATATAAGATCATTAAGATAAAAGTGACGTAAAATGTCCAGAATCCAAATGCTAAACCATCTAAAGTAGGAACAATGTCAAATCCGAAAATGATGAGCATTAAAGGGATAAAAGTTACAAAGAAAACTGTATCTACGACAATCGCATATATAACCAAAGCAGTTGTCTTGGCAGCACCTAGTTTTTCTTGAGATAATACAAATAGTGCAACAGCAGAACCACCGACACTTGTAGGGGATACCGCTGAACTAAATTCCCAAATGAAAATTAATTCAATACTTTTTTTCCAGGAGAAAAAATTATCGGTTAGAATTCGTAAACGAAAAGCATAAGCAATATGACGTAAAACCATTAAGAAGCCAGCCATACCAATCCAGAAAAAAGTATGGTTGTTCCATTTTATTTTTTGAAAAGCCTCACTGTCCCAGTTATTGTATAACATATATCCTACGACCCCCAATCCCAAAAGAATAGGGATGATGATACGATTCATCTTTATGGATTTCAGGACTTGTTCTTCTTCTTCACTGAAATCATCTTCTTGATCGATATGATTTTCCGTTTTATTCTGGATCAATTTCGTTTTCTTCTTTTTCGTTAACTTCAGTATCTGATTCCTCTGTCTCTTCTAAGTCCTCTTCTGCTTCCTCTTTTTTATAAATCCAAAAATTATTGATGCCTTCCCCTACTATAATGCCTATTTCTTCCAATTGAATCAATTCCAAAATGGCTAAAAAGTTGAATAAGGCATGGATTCTATTTTCGCAATCTTTAAAAATATCTTCGAAATTGGCCTTATCTGCTTTAAGAGATAAATTCCGAACAAAATTCTTTTGATCATCTAAAGTGTAATTATAGCGAATGACCTTATGCGAACGATCCTTTTGATTGTATTCATATCGATCTACAACATTTTGGAATGTCTTTAATAATTTGAATAAACTTAAAGATTCCAATTCTGCATCGACAAATGCTTTTTGAGCTAATGTCTTTAATTCTGAAATAGTATTACCTCTAGGATTTTTTAAGGAGCGATCTTCTTCTAACTGCCTCATTTCTTCCAAGATATCCTTATATCGCTTGTATTCTAAAAGTTGTTGAATTAATTCAGCTCTTGGATCAATCTCATTTCCTTCTTCATCTAATTCTTTACGTGGCAATAATAATTTTGCCTTTATTCTGCATAAAGTGGCAGCAACCACTATAAATTCACTTGCTAA
>JAHDFV010000007.1:32405-37648 GCA_020627985.1 Saprospiraceae bacterium | reverse complement strand
TATTGTTTTTCAATGGCTTGCAAAGAAATTAACATTATGTTCTTAAATCACTTCAATATATAAAGCCCTACATCAGTACATGGTGTAGGGCTTTTTTAGTTTAAAAAGCCAACCATCAAAAGATAGTTGGCCTCATCAATAAGCACATTGATTAAATAGCATTAGCTGTCATCGCCTCTGCTCTCTCAAAAGTCTTTACTTGTTTTAATGCTTGATTTATATCATGTATTAAATCTGCAGCATTTTCTACACCTACAGAAATACGTACCATTTTATCAGTTAGTCCCATTGCTTTCCTTACTTCTGGATCAACTCCTATATGAGTCATTGAAGCGGGATGTTGAGCTAAACTTTCTGTACTTCCTAAACTAACTGCCAATTTGATTAATTTCAATTGATTTAAAAATTGGAAGGCTTCTTTTTCGCCACCTTTTATATCAAATGAGATCATGGCACCTGGAGATTCATATTGTCTGATATAGATATTATATGCTCTCGATCCTTCTTCCAATAATCCTAAATAATTTACTTTTTCAATGGCAGGATGAGCATTTAAGAATTGAGCGACTTCTCTTGCATTTCTCATTTGCTGCTCCATTCTAACCTTCAACGTCTCTAAACTTCGAAGCAACAACCAACAAGTATGTGGACTAGCCATATTACCCAAAAAGGTTCTAAGGGTTTTTACTCGAGTCATTACTTCTGCATTTCCAAGTACAGCTCCTGCAATAAGATCACTATGACCTCCAATATATTTTGTAGCCGAATAAATAACTACATCAGCTCCATGCTGTAATGGATGCGACCATAAAGGTCCCATATACGTATTATCAACGGCTACTTTTATTTCTCTTTCTTCGGTACTAAAATAATCAGCAACTTCTCGACAAACTTCAATATCTATCAAGGCATTTGTTGGATTGGCAGGTGTTTCAATATAGATCATAGCCAATTGATCTTTTTTACCTGACTTTAGGATTGAATTAATAATATCTTCTTTGGTATCCTCGGCATTAAAACCTATTCCTTCTACTCCTATTTTAGTTAGAAAATGTTGTATAAAATGATCTGTTCCTCCATAAGTTGGCGAACTATATAACAAAACATCTCCAGGTTTCAAAAACTCTAGAAGTACTGTACTAATTGCAGACATACCACTTTCAAAAACTGCACAATCATCTGCTTGATCCCACAAACAAAGTCGATCTTCTAAAATTTCTAAATTCGGATTATTAATTCGACTATATATTAATCCCAGTTCTTCTGTTTGCTCTTTGGCTCTTATCCCATAAGCGACTTCGAAAAAAGCTTTCCCCTCTTCTGCACTTTTGAACACAAAAGTTGAGGTTTGAAAAATAGGTGGTTTAATAGATCCTTCTGATAATTCAGGCTTATACCCGTGAGACATCATTAAACTTTCTGGCTGGAATTTGTAATTTTTCATAATGCTTTGATTATCATTTATTGATAGGACAAAGTTAAATACTAAAAGAATTTTAATCTAACAAAACACACGAATAAAGAAAATATTACTTATTTTTACTTAACAAGGATTATTTTATTCTAAATAACAATAAATATCTCTTATTTAAAAGAAAAAAATTCTGTTCATGAATGATAAAATAGATGCAATAGATCGGAAAATAATCCATTTACTTCAAAAGGATGGTAAAATGAAAATCAAGGAAGTGGGTCAAGCATTAAAAATGACCAATACTCCTGTTTTCGATCGGATCAAACGATTAGAAAAAGAAGGGTTTATTCAGGGATATACCACAATAGTAGATAAAAAGAAATTAGGATACAATATTGTTGCTTTTTGCTCAGTAACATTAGAAAAACATCATAAAGAATATTTAATACAATTTGAAGAAGATATTAAAAGCATACCAGAGATTGCGGAATGCTATCATATTGCTGGACTCTTTGATTATTTATTAAAAATTGTAGCGAAAGACATGGTAGATTATCAATTGTTTATCACAAGTACTTTAGCTTCTTTAAAAAACATTGGACGTGTTCAAAGTTCATTTGTAATGACGGAATTAAAAAAGGATACTCCTTTACCGATTTAATTAAAAACTAAAAAGCTTTTTTATTTTTTCTGTTTGCCTTCTTGACACTTCTATTTCTTCACCAGAAATTAATTTTAATTTTAATCGTCCATTAAACCAACTTCCTCCTCCTTCGACATATTTTAAATTAATAATTTGTTGTCGGTTTACTCTAAAAAAAACTGCATCATCTAAAACGTTTTCAAAATGTTGTAGTGATTTTAATATTAATGGTTTATGTCCTTCGAAAAATACTTGCGTATAATTTCCTTGCCCAACTAATAATCGAATATCTTTTACAGAAACAAACCAACATTTATCTCCATCTTTTACAAAAACTCTACTTTCTTCTGTTAATTTTTCTGAAGTACTTTTTTTAAAAACCATTCTTTCTTCTGCCTTGGCAATCGCTTTCTCTAATCGTTCAGAAGATAAAGGTTTTAATAAATAATCAATAGTATTAAATTCAAAGGATTGAACCGCATATTCATTAAAGGCTGTCGTAAAAATAATATAAGGCACTTCTTCTAATTCACTTAACAATTCAAAACCATTTTTACCAGGCAAATGAATATCCAAAAAAATTAAATCTGGATTTAGATCAAGAATTAAATCTTTTCCTTCAACAGCATTTTGCGCCTCACCAACTAATTCAATTTGCTTGAATTCTTTTAATAATTCTTTTAATTCCACTCTAGCTAATCTAGAATCTTCAATAATTAATGCTCGAATCATTATTTATTTATTTTAATTTCTACAACAACAAAAGGAGGCTCTTCTATCATTTTTAACAAGGCATTGTTTTGATAAATCAAAGCAAGCCTTTCTTTAATATTTCGTTGCCCAATACCTAGAGTGGTTTCTAGTTTATTTTTATTCTTTAAAGATCCCGTATTTTTCACCTGAATTAAAATAGTATTTTCTTTTTTTGAAACATTAACAATAACCTCCCCTCCATTTAATTCTTGTGACACACCATGTTTAATTGCATTTTCAACTAATAATTGTAAAATCATTGGAGGAATAAATTCTCCATATAAATCAGAATCAACATTTATTTCATATTTTAATTTCTCTTCATACTGAATTTTAATTAGCTCCAAATACTTACCTAACACCTCTAATTCTTCTTCCAATAAAACTTCTTTTTTTTCAGCATGTTGCAAAGAATAACTAAATAATTCTGAAAAATTAGTCAACATTTTCCTTGCTAAATCTACATCTTCTAACATTAATGCTTTTATATTATTTAACGTATTAAAAAGAAAATGTGGATTGATCTGCGATTTCAACGTTCCTAGTTGTGCTCTTTGAATTTCAGTCTGTAATTCTAATCTCTTTATTTTATTAAAATGGTATTTTTTTAATAACTGATATGTAAAATAAATTAAGGTCCAAATCGTAACGATCATCCCTAAGGGTACTGCACCAGCAAAAAGTTGTATCCCTGTAATCGAAAAACCATCTACAGTAAACATTGCTAAAAGCATAACACATATGGTCCAAACAAAAGAAACAATGACAATGGTGGCTATTGAAATTAAAACTAGATTTATCATTTTCCAATCTTGCCAATTATTCTTTTTAAAAAAATAACGCATAATTGAAGTAAAAAACAAACCTCCAATAAATATAGACACTGCATTTATAATGGCCATCCTATAATTATACCCACTAAGAACTTGAATAAACAAATTAAACAAACCCATCAAACTCCAACCTACTAATTGTAGCAACCAAAAATATTTCGAATGATTATTTATATTATCCATCACAATCTTTTTTTTTAATAAAAAAAATTCAGTTGGTTTACAATTCATTAATCCAAGAAATAATCATTTTTAAAACATCTGGATTTATAGTTTCTTCAATTTTTTTATATTCTTGTACACTACCTGTTTTTGCTAATTGAAACATATGATTCATTCCTACAACAGATTCAATTTTATCTTTTTTTGTTCCCTTTAAACTGGCTTTAATTCCTTCTAAATTTTCTGTAGCACTCACTTGAACATCAAGCGTACCATTTAAAGCTAAAACGGGTACAGCAACTTTTTGTAAATATGATTTAGGATTATATGATATAAAATATTTAAACCAAGGAGAAGTTAATGTCGGCATTTGCATTTCAGTCATTTTTTCAACAGACATTCCTTGCAAAGAATGTTCTGGCAATGTTGCTAATTCTTTTAATAAAACCTTTTTTAAACCTTCATTAAATGCGTCATTTTCCATCTTGGCATTTTTCTTCATGTAAGCATAGATTTCAGTATTTACTTTTTTGTTCTTCTCAATATCTTCTTTAGACATCCCACTCGTTATACTTGTATCTTCTAATTGCTTAATCATTAATTGATCAATAGCAATACCTGGCCCAGCTAATAAAACTAAAAAGTCAATTGCTTCATTTTTAGCAGCTACGATTGGGGCAATCATTCCTCCTTCACTATGCCCAATTAAACCAATTGATAATTTTTTTAAATCTTTTCTATTCTGAATATAATCAACAACAGAATTCACGTCTTTCGCAAAATCTAAAGTTGTAGCATTTGCAAAATCGCCAGTAGATTTCGCTACACCTCTATCATCATATCGAATCACAGCAATTCCATTTCTTGTTAAATAATCTGACAACACCAAAAAAGGTCGATGATTAAACATCGCAATTTCTTCATCTCTATTTTGTGGCCCTGATCCAGAAATTAAAATGACAATTCGTTCTGCTTTTTTATTTTTAGGCATGGTTAAAGTGCCCGCTAATTCAACTTTAGCTTCTTTATTTGCAATTACTATTTCTTCAACTAAATAGGGATAATCTTTTGGATCTTGTGGACGGGTATTGTCTACTTTTTTAGGGCTTCCTTTTTTAAGATCTAAAGGCAATGTCATTGGACCTTGAGAATAACTCCCTTCAATCTTTTCAGTTTCAGAATTCCAAACTCCAGAATATTTAGCTTGCAAAGATCCAATCTCTAAATTTAATTTCCCCATTTCAAAATCTATAGCAGTTACAGGAATTCCATTAACGCCTTGATCTGGACTATCCAAAGTAGATTTATATTTTCCTTTTTCTCCATCAATATGAAACACTACCGTTAATTTTGTTCCATTTACATCTAATTTCCCTGTCCAATCTCCATTTATTTCTTGAGCAAAAGAATGATTTAACATCAAGAAAACACTGCATAA
>JAHDFV010000007.1:0-32395 GCA_020627985.1 Saprospiraceae bacterium | reverse complement strand
GATTATTATATTTTTCATTATTATAGAATTTTAATTAACTATTTTTATTGATACCATAAATCTAAAGGGAATTATAGTATCAAAATAGCAAAATGTGATGAACGGTGAGATAAATTGATGAACGGTTTATTCATTAATTTCATTAGACATCTTAATCCTTGAGTAAAAAATGGATAAAACAATTCCTGATAAAACTAAGAACACTCCCATGATGCCCATAGAATGGATAATGTTATTTTTTTCTTGAAAGAAAGGTATAGCAAATAAAGTCACAAAGAAAACTCGAAATAAAATATTCGTAACAAAAAAGATACTACCTGCCCTACCGTAATATTGATTGGGTACTTTTCTAAATAAATAAGTTACCCGTTGGATTCTTGATCCTGCATTGGTTAAACCTAAGATTAACAGCATTCCATAAAACAAAAAAATACTTTGCGTAAAATTGAGAACAAAAAACAAAGCTCCTGTCATAAATGTCATGATGATAATTGACATTGTTATTGAAATATATTTTTCTCTAAAAATATAATGTATGGCAACACCTGCTAAAATAGCTCCTAAACTATAATACATTTCGGAGGAAGCATATACATCCCCACTCGCAAGCAAATGCTTTTCGACATAAATAGGATTTGTATAAAAAGAAGCAACCAAAACAGTAACAAAAATGGAATATGAAGCTATTCCAAATATCAAAATAGATTTATGATTCATTAAAAAATCATAACCTACTTTCAACCGTTCAAATACAGCACCCGATTCTTCCGCTCTGGGTATTAATGCACGATATTGAATTAAAAAAATAATAATAAAACTAAGTACATAAGTAATCCCGTCTATCAGGAATATTTGATGAATTCCCCAAGGAGCAATATCTTGTCCAACCTCCAATGGAAACCCAAAAAAAGAAAAGGTTCCATCTTTAGTTCCTTCTAATAGTAAGGCGGCTCCAGCTCCAGCTAAAACACTAGCTACTTGCCCTTGTATCTCTAAATATGAAGTAATTTTACCATAAAATCTTTTCTCCGTAATCTCTTGGGCGAAAGCATATAAATTAGGATAATGTAGATTATAATTCATGAACGTTGCCAAATACACAAATCCGACTAACTCCCAAGGAACTTCTCCTTTTGAAAATCCATAGATAGAAACAGAAAATAATACGATCGCCATAAAGAAATTAAGGGCTAGAAAAATTTTCTTCCGATCATATTTATCTACAAGTGTTCCAGAGAAAGGGCCCCAAAACAAAGAAACCAAAGTAATAACAGCATACAAATAGCCAAACAAAGAAGTATCTCCCGAACGAGTAAAATACCAGGGTATAGCAATCATGCTAATCCCCTGAGCAACACCAGAAATCGAATTCGCTAGAAACAACAATAAAATTGCTCTTCTATTTTCCCAACCTCTTTTCTTCTTCTATTTCACCCAACATACAAGACGTTCAACAATATTCTGTTTAGTAAGTTTTTTGATAGCTCAAATAAACTACAAGTGTATCTAATTTATACTAAATTTTTTAAGTATGAAACAAAATAAAAGATCTACCGTAAACTAATATAGTAGACAACATATTTTGAATTAATAACTTTAGGTTAAACTAAAAAAGCAGGACTAGTCATCCTGCTTTTTTATTTTAAGTTCTTCTTTAATTATTAAATTCTAATTTAAATTCATCTTTCAATTTAAGTAGTGTTCTAAAAGCTACAAATTTCCCTTGATACTTTTCTGTATGTTCTCTTTGTAAAGCAGGAGCATCATTTTGTTGATAATCCATTAAAACACTATAGGAAGGACAGATGTACTGTAAATTATATGTCGCACCCTGCGTTTCATCTTCCTCTAGCACTTTAGACAATCGACATTCAATAAATTTACCTGTTTTCAAAACATCTTGAACATGTACTTCTTTCATCCATTTCAACCAATCTTCTTGAATTTCCTGGATTACTTTTACCGTTACACTATATATAATCATACTAATTTTTTGCACAAAGATAAGAACTACAAGCAATACACTATTCTTACTTCAAACGTTTACATTTTAATTCCCTAACTTTGCACAAGAATAGCTTTATATGCAGGATAATAATATTTTCAAAAAATTTCGAGAAGACAAGCTCGCAGGTAAAAAAAGTTTTGCTTGTCTCTTAGATCCAGATAAACTTAGCTTGGCTAATGTAGATGAAACGATCCGTTTATCTATTGAAGCACAAGTAGACTATTTCTTTGTAGGTGGAAGTTTAATTATAAATTTAATGTTAGACGAATTAATTTCTAACATTAAAAAGAAATGCGACATTCCTGTGATTCTATTCCCAGGAGGAACCAACCAGATCAGTTATCGAGCAGATGCACTTTTGTTTCTTTCTTTAATATCTGGAAGGAATGCAGATTTACTTATTGGTAAACATGTAGAAACAGCTCCTTACCTAAAAATTAGCCCACTAGAAATTATTTCTACAGGCTATATGCTTATTGATGGAGGTGTACCTACAACTGTTTCATATATGAGTAACACTTATCCGATTCCTAGAACAAAAGATGATATTGCTTTATCAACAGCCATTGCTGGAGAATATTTAGGCTTAAAGCTTATGTACATGGATGCTGGAAGTGGTGCAAAAACTCCAATAAGCGATTCGATGATCAATGTGATTAGCTCAGCTGTTGGATGTCCCTTAATTGTAGGAGGAGGTTTTAAAACTGCTGAAATTTGTGGAGCTAAAGCAAGAGCAGGAGCTGATATCGTTGTCGTAGGCGATGCATTAGAAAAAGATCCAAACCTTGTACTAGATATGGCTGCAGCAGTTCACGAAGCTTCATCTGTAAAAATTGGTTAAACAGGGAACTAAGTTTCTAAGAATTTTGTCTTTATGTCAAATCAATAGTACATTATAATTTGCAAGGAACAGTTATAAAATCAACAGGAAGTTGGTATATCGTAAAAGCCGAAAACGGACAAATTTATCATTCAAGAATCATTGGTAAGTTTAGATTAGACGGCAAAAAACTTACTAACCCAGTTGCTGTAGGAGATCAAGTCACTCTAGAGATCGAAGCCGTAGAAGAAGAAACCGCCTTGATTCGAAAAATATTACCCCGAAAAAACTATGTAGTAAGGAGTTCTCCGAGAAAAGCACATCATTTACATATCATTGCTTCTAATGTTGACCAAGTCATTGTCCTAAACACTATTGTTCAACCCAATCTTAAACAAGGTTTTATAGATCGTTTTCTTCTGATGACAGAACCTTTTGATATTCCAGTTCATATTGTTTTTAATAAAGTAGATGTGTATGAAGATGAACATTTCAACACCTATGCATACCTAGAAGACATGTATGAATCTATTGGTTATAAAACGCATTTAGTTTCTGCTCTAGAAGGAAATGGTATTCCCGAATTAAAAGAAGCATTGAAAGGAAAAATCACCTTAATCAGTGGTCATTCTGGGGTAGGTAAATCGACTCTAATCAATGCGCTTCAACCTGATCTGGAATTAGATACTTTTGAGATTTCTGATCATTCCGGAAAAGGACAACATACGACCACTTTTGCAGAAATGTATGACCTCGATTTTGGAGGGACAATCATTGATACGCCAGGTATTAAAAGTTTAGCCTTTATAAATTTAGAACCATTAGATATTGCCCACAACTTCAGAGAATTTTTTGAAGTATCTCCGAATTGCAAATTCAATAATTGTTTACATTTAAATGAACCTGGTTGTGCAGTAAAAAAAGGAATAGAAGAAGGAAATATCAGCGAATTAAGGTATATGAATTACGTTACACTTCAAGAAGAAACAGCCGATCAAAACCACTGGGAACGAAATAGAGATTTATAGTCCAACATCATATTCAATAGTTTTGTATTTTTGTCCCCAATTTGGAAATTATCATAACAAATAGGCATTCTAAAATTACTCAGCATGCATCAATACATCAGCGAATTATCTAAACACGAAGGAAAAGAAATCACATTAAAAGGATGGGTATATAATGCTCGTTTTAGCAAAACCAATACATTCTTAGAATTAAGAGATGGTAGTGGTTATACGCAATGTGTCATTTCTCAAGATGCTGTAAACGAAGAAGAATTCGAAGCAGCCAACAAGCTCACTAGAGAAAGTTCATTATCTGTAACGGGTAATGTCGTTAAAGATGAACGACAATTAGGTGGCTACGAATTACAAGTCACTAGCTTAAACGTTTATAATTACGCTAAAGATTTCCCAATCAAAGTAAATGAAAGCGAACATGGCGTTCGTCACTTAGCAGACCGTAGACATTTATGGTTAAGGTCTAAAAGGCAATGGGCGATCTTAAGAGTTCGGAATGAGATCATCATGGGAATTCATGAGTTTTTCCAAAAAGAAGGATTCTTACAAACAGATTCTCCCATTTTTACAGGAAATGCGGCTGAAGGTACTACTGATTTATTTGGTACTGATTTTTTTGGTGAACCAGCATATTTAGCTCAAACGGGGCAATTATATGGTGAAGCGATGTGTATGGCCCAAGGAAAGATATACACATTCGGTCCTACATTTAGAGCTGAAAAATCTGATACTCCACGACACTTAGCTGAGTTTTGGATGATAGAACCTGAAATGGCATTTTTCGATAATGAAATGAATATGGATTTAATCGAAAAATTTACAAGGCATGTAGTGAATCGTTGTTTGGAAAATAATAAATTGGAATTAGAAATCCTTGAACGAGACACAGAAAAACTTGCTACCGTCAACCAAGATTATCCAAGAGTCCCTTATACAGATGCGATTCAAATTCTAAGAGGTGAAAAAGATGTGAATGGTAAAAATGCCATTACTGTTCAAGAAGAAGATTTAGCTGCAGCTAAAACAGGAATTGAAGAAAAAACGAAAGACATCGCTGAAAGAGAAACAGCTATAAAAGCTGGAATGAAAAAAGGCGCTCGTAAATTCAACGAAGCTAAAATCATTGCTTTAAGATCTGAAATCGCTACTTTAGAAGAAGCTTGTAGAAATATTCCAAAATGGATTGAATCTGCTAAAAACTTTAAAGATGGTGAAGACTTTGGTAACTCCGATGAAACCGTTTTAACTCGAGTATTTGATGCTCCTGTTATGGTTTACAATTGGCCAACCAAAATCAAAGCTTTTTACATGAAAGAAGTAGAAGGCGATCCTGATCATGTAAAAGGAGTCGATTTATTAGCACCAGATGGTTACGGAGAAATCGTAGGTGGATCTGAAAGAGAAACAGATATTGAAATTTTATTACAAAAAATAAAAGATCACAATCTACCTATGGAACCTTTTGAATGGTATTTAGATCTTCGCAGATTTGGATCTGTTCCTCATTCTGGTTTTGGACTTGGTTTAGAACGAATGGTTAGATGGGTTTGTGGAATACACCATTTAAGAGAAACAATCCCATTTCCAAGAAGGTATGGAAGATTACTTCCTTAAAATATAAAATTAAAAGCCTTACAAATTCATGTAAGGCTTTTCTTTTTTAATCAACAATAAGATATTCTCATCGTTTAAAAAATAAATCCTTAATTTAAGATCTTTTGATTCTCAATTATGAAAAACTTTATCACTTTCATTGTTTTAATCTCTCTTATTTTTTTCTGTTCCAGTTGTAAAGATGATTTATATACACCTAAGATTGGAACAAAATACAAAGTCATTTTTGAAGGAAAATGGACAGAAGATAATTTTCCAAATGATTTCCCTTCCAATGATCACTTTTCAGAAATAATTGGAATGACGCATAACAGTAATGTCTCTTTATTTCAAGAAGCAAACTTT
This sequence comes from Saprospiraceae bacterium, assembly GCA_020627985.1. Lineage (GTDB taxonomy): Bacteria > Bacteroidota > Bacteroidia > Chitinophagales > Saprospiraceae > JAHDCE01. Next base: position 26,586 of record JAHDFV010000007.1, on the reverse strand, counting down.
GCAAGTGAAGGCATGGAAAACATGGCAGAAACAGGTGATATTTTCCCCTTGGATGAAGAAATTTTAGATGTTGTTTTAGGAGATGATGGTTTTGACTATGTAGTAAACGATGGACCTAAAAGAGGTAATGGAGATAAAAGCTTTACACTATTTGTAGAAGAAGAACATAGTTTAGTCTCTCTTGTAACTATGATTGCTCCAAGCCCAGATTGGTTTTGTGGTGTTAAAGATGTTGAATTATTTCGTAATGGAGATTGGGCTTTTGAGTTAAAAGTACCTCTACGTGTTTGGGATGCAGGAACGGATAGTGGAACAACTTATAATTCAGATGATCAAGATACAAATCCAGCAGAACCCATACAGCTATTATCTGCTCCACCATTAGGCAATGGTCTTGAAGTTGATCCAGTAATTGGTTATTTTACCTTTAAGTTAAGAGATTAGTTGAACGGATATTCAACTTATAACGTTTAGCTAAAGCAAGACTTTTATTATTCATTTTAATTTTACAATAATGGGATTTTTAAAAAATTTCAAAAGCGATAAAAATAGTGATCTTCATTCTAGCTGGAAAGAACTAAACAGCTTAGATCAATTGGATCAAATTATTAAAGATTCACATAATAAACCCGTTGCTTTATTTAAGCACAGTACTCGTTGTGGAATTAGCACTCGAGCTAAATTTATTTTAGAAGAAGATTGGGATATTAAAGAAGAAGAATTAGATTTCTATTACTTAGATCTACTTCAACATCGTCCAATTTCTTCAAAAATTGCTGAATTGACTGATGTCCAGCATCAATCACCGCAAGTGATTGTCATTAAAGATGGAGAAGCCGTTTACGATAATTCTCATCATGATATTAATGTGAAGGATTTAAAAGATTTTTTGTGAATAAGTTTCAAATACGAGGTTAAACTTTGCTTAAATCAATCTATATAACGTGCATTATTGGTCTATTACTCTGTAACTTGACAACAATCAAGGGGCAATCAGAAGAGAATGTCTGGAAAACACTTGCTGATGTTAAATTTGAAAATGTAATTGATCCGCTTTCGGGATTACCTGTACAACAGGCAAAATTTGGTGAAGAAGTTCTAGCATTAAATGGGATGGAAATTACTGTTTATGGCTATTTGCTACCTGAAAAGGGATATAAAACACATAAAGAATTTATTTTATCATCTTTGCCTTATAATCTATGTTTCTTCTGTGGAAAAGCAGGACCTGAAACGGTTATGGAAGTTTCTTCATTAGATGCAATAAGATATTCAGATGATCCAATAACATTAAAAGGAACATTAATGCTAAATGTTTTAGATCCATATGGATTACCTTATATTTTAACTGAAGCGAAATTAATCAAGTAAATCAATAGTTTAATGAAACATATCCTAACAACTTTTATTTTATTTTTTGCAGTAACCGCAGTTACTTTTGCTCAAGATGAACAGAAAGCGAATCCAAAAAACACTTGGAAAACTTTAGGGAACATCACTTTCAAAAAGCAATTCGATGAATTCATGGGATTCAAAGTCGATGTCCCTGTTTTTGCGCCAGAAGTGCAAGCCTTAGATGGTAAAGAAATCACTATTAAAGGATACATCATTCCTACTGAAGGATATAAAAGTCATAAAGCATTTGTATTTTCTGCTTATCCATACAACATGTGTTACTTTTGTGGTGGAGCAGGTCCAGAAACCGTAATGGAAGTAGATGCAGATGAAGATATAAAATACACAGCAGATCCTGTGACTATTAAAGGAATTCTTCAACTTAATTCGGGTGATATTAATCAGTTGATTTACTCTATGACCAAGGCTACTTTAGTTAAAGAATAAAAGGAAGAATTTAATAGAAATAAAAAAGGGTGGAAATTAATTTCCACCCTTTTTTTGTTTCGCCTGTTTTAAAAATTACCATTTAGAATCATCTACATTATTAAGGTAATCCTTGATTACTCCTACAACAGAAGCTACACAACCCTCTTCAAATGGTGATCTTAAATTAGCATATTTCACTAAATCTAAGAATGATTGACTTCCTCCTGCTTTACATAATTTCACATAATCCGACCAAGCATCTTCATGATTTTCTTGATCTCTTTTCCAGAATTGGAAAGCACAAACTTGAGCTAGCGTATAATCAATATAATAAAAAGGCATTTCAAAAATATGACTTTGTCTTTGCCAGAAAGCTCCTTTAGCTAAATGCTCATTGTCTCCATAATTTTTGTATGGCATATATTTCTCCTGAATCGTTTTCCAAGCTTGGTTTCTTTCTGCTGGAGTCATATCAGGATTCTCATATACAACATGTTGAAATTCATCAACAGAAACACCATAGGGCAAGAACAAAATGCTTTCTGATAAATGGCTAAACTTATATTTTTGTTCGTCTTCTTCGAAGAATAAATTCATCCACGGCCAAGTAAAAAATTCCATACTCATGGAATGAATTTCACAAGCCTCATATGTTGGCCAATGATATTCCATGACATCCATATTTCTACTTTCGTATACTTGGAAAGCATGTCCAGCTTCATGCGTTAAAACATCAATATCATGACTGGTTCCATTAAAATTAGAAAAGATATAAGGAGCTTTGTACTTTTTAATAAATGTACAATAGCCTCCAGTAGCTTTACCATCTTTAGAAACTAAATCCATTAAACCCATGTTATTCATGAATGAAAAGAACTCATCTGTTTCAGGAGATAATTCTTTGTACATGGTTTTAGCATGATTCACAATCCATTCAGGAGTACCTTTTGGATCAGGATTACCTGTTTTAAATTTGAAAGGCTCATCATAATAATATAAAGTATCTAAACCTAAACGTTTACGCTGTCTTTCCTTTAATTCATTAGAAATAGGAACAACGTTATCTAAGATTTGCTTTCTATAATTAGCAACCATTTCTGCATTATAATCTGAACGCAGCATTCTAGCATAACCCAATTCAATGAAATTTTTATATCCCAATTTTTGAGCAATTCTAGTTCTTAATTTTACGAGTTTATCATAAATTCCTTCAAATATTTCTGCATGATCTGCAAAAAATTTCCACTTGGCTTCTATCGACTCTTTTCTGATATCACGATCTTCACTTGAATGAAATTTTAGAATAGAAGATAAATTATATTCTTCACCTCTAAAAAGTATTTTAGCCTTTGCTTTTACTTTCGTGTATTCACTTTTTAGCTTATTTTCTTCTTGCAAATCTTGAAGAATACTGGGTTCAAATATTTTAGTACTCAAATCAGCAACGGTAAACAATAAGCTTCCTTTTGTTTTTTCTAATTCCGATCGAAACGGTGATTTCAATAAAGCTTTGTAATATTTTGTAACCATCTCCTGATACTTAGGAGTATTCAAATCAAAATATTCATTTTCTTTTTCGTAAAATTTATCCGCCGTATTTATGGTGTGCCTGATACTACATATATTATACATTGAATCAAACTCACTTCTCAACTCACCAATATCATCCATCAATTTTCCTTGTACTTCTGCATTAGAAGCTTCTTCAAATTGAGTAACTAACTGATCAAATCGATTTGAAAGTTCTTCTATTTTAGGACGGGTATATTCAAAATCGTTGAATTTCATTTTATATCCTTCTTTAATTTATAATTTATTTTTATTACAAAATGAAAAACAGTTTTTCTTAGTTAACGTTTAAATAAGTGGATTAACCAAAGAAGTTCTTAATTTTGCGGACAACAAAGATAAGTAAAATATTATCATGAAATTTGACTTATTTTCAACATAAATTTTTGGATGGATTCGTTATCTCAAATTGTTTTAGGCGCAGCTGTTGGAGAAGCTGTTTTAGGAAAGAAAATAGGCAATCGTGCAATGGTTATTGGTGCCATTGGAGGTACGATACCTGATTTAGATGTTATTGCAAATTTATTCCTATCTCCTATGCAAGCTATGGATTTCCATAGAGGAATTAGTCACAGTATAACATTCGCTGTCTTAGCTCCTTTACTCTTTGGAAGCATCTCACATTTTTTCTATCGAAAACAATTACACACGAGTAAAGCCTATCGAATTATCTTGTCATTAATATTGATTTCTTCACTAGGACTCGTTTTAGGAGCCGCTGGTTATGCTGCATTTACAACGCAAACTTGGTGGGCAATGGGTATCACGATTGCTTTATTTTTAATTTTTGGAATCATCTTATTAAAATATATTCGATCCGAAAAAGAAGAATATGAAAAGATTCCCTTTTGGAAATGGTATTCTTTTTTCTTTTGGACTTTCATTACACATATTCTTTTAGATGTTTTCACCACTTATGGTACACAAGTATTTATGCCTTTTTCTAATTATAGAGCTACTTTTGGTTCTGTTTCTGTAGTGGATCCCATTTATACTTTGCCTTTTTTACTTTTTCTATTCATTGCTGCCTTTTTTAGCCGGACATCTAAAATCAGAACCTTTTTGAATTGGACTGGAATAATTTTAAGTTCAGGTTACTTATTTTATACGGTTTTCACCAAAACTTTTATGAATCAAATTTTTGAAGATTCCTACCAAGCAAAAAACATAGAATATAATCGATATATCACAACTCCATCTCTATTTAACTCAATTTTATGGTCGAGTACAGCTGAAACAGATACTTCTTTTGTCATTGGTACTTATTCTAAATTTGATCCAAGTAAATGGGTTCAACAGTTCAAAGAAATACCAAAAAATCATCATTTAATTGCTGGGCATGAAGAAGATGAACATATAGTGATATTGAAGAGATTTACCAATAATTTTTATACAATTAAACAAGATTCTGTAACACAGGATTTAACATTCATTGACTTAAGATGGGGAATTTTATCCTCTATTGCCAAAATTCCAGAAGAGAATAATTTTCCTATCATTTTCCATCTAAAAAAAGAAAATGGTAAAATGATAGCGCTAGAACACCGAGAACCACCAAGTGCTATAACTAGAGAAATGTTAGAAAGTTATTGGGATAGAATTATGGGGCGTTGGCAATGATCTTAAATCAAGAAGCAAAGGAAAATTTACTTCGTCTTTGGAAAAGTAAAAATCTGAATCACCATACACTAGCCTTTAAAATACTAAAGGGATTAAATTTAACAACTGTTGATGAATCTTGGATATGGTCTGTTTATCTAAATTTGAATAGAACTCATAAAAGTTATTCTACCTTAAAACACCATGAACATATCAGTGATGCTGAAATCGTTAACGGAAAAATCTTAGCACAACTTTTATCTTCTAAAAATCTAGTAACTATCCATACCATCCTTTCCTATTTTACAGAAAAGAATACCATACGTTTACCCTACAACACCTTAACTTTTATACCTCATTTTATTTTAGAATTTTCAAAAGATATACAATTTTTCATTTGGCAAGACGGTGAATTAGAATATTTAGATGAAAAAATCATTCTACTAAAAAACGTAAAGCTCCTTGATTTCAGAAGACAACCCATTACTCAAATCCACCCTTCTATTGCAACATTACAACACTTAAAAGAAGTCTATTTAATCAGTACATCCTTCATTCCTATAGAATTAAGTGAAAGAAATGATGTAGATTTCTATACAGATGCCCCTTATTAGTTCTATATATTTTTGATTTTTAACACAGAAACCCTTTTCTTTGCAAAGATTTTCTATTTTCATATCTATATTAGAAATATCAAATATTTATATTATTGATTATTAGCGTTTTACGCTCACATAAAAGTATCAACACAGAATGGCTTTAATTGGAAGAATCAGAAATAACCTTTGGTTAGTAATTGTTTTGCTTGGATTAGCAATGGCAGGTTTCATTTTTATGGAAATGCAAGGTAGTGGAGGTAATGGTGGTGGCGGACTCTTTGGAGGCAGTCAAACGACAGTTGGAGAAATCGATGGCAAAGCTATTGACATCCAAGAATTTGATCGTTTAGCTCGTGTACGATATGCTAATTCAGGTGCAGATTATTATGCACAAAGAAATGCTTTATGGAATTCATTAGTAGGTGAGACTATTATGAACAATCAAGCAGAAAAATTGGGTTTAATTGTTCCTGAAGAAGAAATGGAAGGATTAATATATGGACCAAATTTTAGTCCTATTATCCGCCAAGATTTCCCAAACCCTCAGTTTAGAGGAGCTGTAAATACAGAACAATTAAATCAGATAAAAGAATTAGAAGCTACTGATGCGTTAAATCCTGATTTTGCTGTTTATTGGAAAGAAGAAAAAAGTAGAATTAAAACGGAACAGATTCAAAACAAAGTAATGAATTTGGTTTCTAAATCTATCTATACTCCTTCTTGGATGGTTAACATGCAAAATGAAGATAGAAATGGTTCAGTTGAATTTAAATATGCTAAAATTGGTTTTGGAGAAATCGACAATGCTGAAGTTACTTTAGCAGATGCAGACTATACGAATTATATTAATAGCAACAAAGCTACTCTAATGAATGATTTGCCTACGCAAACATTAGATTATGTTGTTTTTGATGTAAATCCAACAGCAAAAGATTCTTTAGAATATAGAAACAGACTGAATAAAGATAAAGAAGATTTCAGAAATGAAACTGATATTCAAAATTTCGTAGAGTCTAAAAGAGGAATTTTTAATGAAGCTTATTTCTTGAAAAATGAATTAAGTGCTTCTGTACAAGATGAATTGTTCAATGCAGAAATCGGTTCTGTTTATGGACCATATGTAGACGGAGACAATTACAAATTAGCTAAAGTTCTAGATAAAAAAGTTGTTCCTGATTCTGTATCAGCCAGACATATTTTACGTTCTGCTACTGCTCAAGATCCAATTGGAATGCAAGCAGCAAGAGACACTATAGAAATGGTGAAAGACATGATTGAGAATAAAGGATTCACTTTTGATTCTTTAGCAACTCGTTTTAGCATGGATGGTTCAGCAACAAAAGGAGGTGATCTTGGGACATTTGGACCAGCAGATCCGAATGGAGTTTCTTCTAGACCAGGCACAATGGTAAAGCCATTTAATGATGCTATATTCTATCAAGCGAAAAAAGGAGAATTAAAGATTGTTGAAACTCAATTTGGTGTTCATTTAATTGAAGTAACTCGACAATATTCTTCAGGTAAGCAAGCTGTAAAGGTAGCTTATTTACAAGAAGCAATCGTTCCTTCTAAAGAAACTCAAAAGAAAGAATATGCTAAGGCCATGCGTTTTGCTACTGATCATAGAACAATTGATGCATTCAAAACAGGAGCTACTGAAGCAGGTCTTAAAATCGAAACAACTGATTTATTAGATGAAAATGCATTTTTTGTTACTAATCTTGGAGGAGGGGAATCTACTCGTTCTATGATTAAATGGGCAAATGGTGCTAGTGCTGGTGACGTATCTCCTAGTGTTTATAGATATATAGATCAAGCAAGATATTTTGAGAATAAGTATGTGGTTGCGGCTTGTGCTTCTAAAGTAAAAGCTGGGTTACCTACAGTTGCTGCGGCTAAAAATTCTTTGAAGAATTTGGTAATGACTCAAAAGAAAGGAGAAATGATTGCTGCTAAACTTCCAGCAAATATTTCTGATGTTGCTGCTGTTAGTAACACTTTTTCTGAAGCAACTATTGAAACAACAAATGCTTCATTTAATGGTCAATCGGTATTGTCTGGTGAACCCAAATTATTAGGTGAGTTATTCAAATTACAACCAGGTCAAACTACTAAACCCATCATTGGAAACAATGGAGTTTATGTAGCAACATTAGTCAATAAAAATGCAGCTGCAGCTTCAAGCAATGTTTCTCAGTTAAGAGCTCAAATTACGAGCCCGTATAGACAAGCAGTAAGATCTCAATTGGTACCTGCTTTAAGAGAAGGAGCAGATGTTGAAGATCAAAGAAGTAAATTCTTCTAAGCATTATTCTTATGGAATTAAAAAGCGGCTTTCTAATGGGAAGCCGCTTTTTTAATGCATTTTATTAAGAAGATGTTATTTTAACAGATCATTCAATAACATTAATATTATTGTTGTAACTTTCAAGACCATATAAGAGTTATAATAGAAAAAATAGAGGTGAAGATAGAAATGGAAAAACCACTCGTAAATAAAGTTGCCGCTAGCGGTTTAATTACAATTAATCTAGAAGATTATTTTCCAAAGAATGAAATCGTGTCTTTTGATATTAAGGACTATTTATTCATGGAATTAATTTTAAAAGAAAAAGATTTTAGAACCGCATTAAAAGAGCATGATTGGGAACAATATTCCAATAAAAATTTGCTCCTTTTTTGTTCAGCTGATGCGATTATTCCCATGTGGGCCTATATGCTAGTTGTTTCTTATGCTGCTCCATTTGCTACTAAAATTTGTCAAGGAACTCCCGATGAATTTTTAAAACTATCATACCAAGAATCATTAAACGAAATTGATTTTAGCCAATATGAAGGGAAAAGAATTGTCATCAAAGGATGTTCTGACCAACCTGTTCCTGCTTTTGCCTATGCTTTCCTAACAGATCGACTGAGACCCTTTGCCCAAAGTATAATGTTTGGAGAACCCTGTTCTACAGTACCTGTATTCAAAAGACCTCGAGTAAAAAAATAGTTGAATTCACCCATTTGATTTAGAAATTAATACCCACACCCATTATGCGTAAAGTTCTTTTTTCATTCGTATTACTGCTTTGTTTTTTTGGTTTATTAGTCCTTTTTAGTGCTTATACTGATGACAGCCAACAAAAGTCTACTATCACTGCTACTGGAAGTGCCACAGATTTAGCTCAAATTGTACAGCCTCCAGAAATTCCAGCAAGTGTTGATTTTGCAGGAGAAGCTTTTCCCATGGATAATTTTGATGTTAAAGAAAGATTGGATAGAGAATTAATTGCGAATTCGTATCGACATTCTGGAACGATCGGATATTTAAAAAGATCTGGAAGATATTTTCCTACTATTGAAAGAATTCTTGCCGAAAATGGAATGCCAGACGATTTAAAATATTTAGCTGTCGCAGAAAGTGGACTGGAGAATGCTACTTCTCCAGCAGGCGCAAAAGGATTTTGGCAATTTATGAAAAGTACAGGGAGAGCTTATGGACTCTATTCCTCTTCTGAAGTAGATCAACGATTACATTTAGAAAAATCTACTGTTGCTGCTTGTAAATATCTTAGGAAACTAAAGAACCAATTTGGAAGTTGGACCTTAGCTGCAGCGGCTTATAATATGGGTGAAACAGGTTTAAAGAAAAATCTCGCTTCACAAAAATCTACTTCTCTTTTTGATTTGAATTTAAATTCTGAAACCATGCGATATGTTTTTAGAATTGCTGCAATCAAAACCATCATGCAAAATCCTAGAAAATATGGATTTTATGTAGATGATTATCAAAAATACCCTCCATTAGCTGAAACTTACAATGTTGAAGTAAAAGGAGCGGTAAGCAGTTGGGCCACTTGGGCTCAAAACAACGGAATGACTTATAGAGAATTAAAAATATACAATCCCTGGTTGAAAGATTCCAAATTGGTAAATAAAGAAAGAAAAACATACTTAGTCAAAGTCATTAAAAGACAATAAAAAAAGAGGATCGAAATTTCGATCCTCTTTTTTTATTTTTATTTATTCGTGAGAATTTCGATTAACTCATCTCTTTTACGAATTGAAACTTCAACTTCCGAATCATTCACCATGATTAATTTGGCAGGTTTACCTTTCACAAATTTTTTAATGTGATTTAAATTCACAACATGAGATTTATGAACTCTATAAAACTCATATTCTTTCAATATTTCATCAAAATGTTTTAATGATTTAGAAATTAAAGTTGATTTATCCAATGACTTTAAATATACTTTTGTGTAATTGCCATAGGCTTCACACCTAATTATATTTTTGGGTTCTAAAAAGATATAACCATCTGAATTCGAAAAAGCAATTTTAGAAGGAAGTCCTTTGGTTGCAGAATTCAAAAGGTAACTAATTCGATCTTTATGATTTAATGAACGATTCTTTCGAACTTTATCCACTGCATTTGCCAAATCATCAATATCGATGGGCTTTAATAAATAATCTATCGCTGAAAATTTAAATGCTCTAACTGCATATTGATCATATGCTGTAGTAAAGATGACTTGAAAATTAATGTTTCCGATTGATTCTAACAATTGGAAACCATCTTTCATGGGCATTCTAATATCTAAAAAAATAAAGTCAGGAGATTTTTCTTGGATTATTTTTTCTGCAACAAAAGCAGATTCTGCTTCACCTATTACCTCTACATCTTTACAATATTCCTCACAAATGCTTTTTATCAATCTACGTCCTTTCGATTCATCATCTACAATAACACAAGTTAATTTTTTCTCCATATGGGCCTAACATTATTTCTTCTTTTTATTACGGGTACTTAAGAATAATAAATTAAGTGGCCTTATGCTACATCCCAAAGTACATTTAACACTTGTTAAACAAAAAAGAGTATCCATAACATTACTTATGGATACTCTTTTCAATATTAAAACTTAGCGGTTTAATTATCCACCAGTTTCAATTCTTAATTTTTTAATCTGGCTCGCCCATAATCTTTTCTGATCTTCAACTTCATCTGAATCACAAAAATCTGTTATCTCTAAAATAGTTTCGCCTGTTACTTCTGATCGACTAAATCTTACTTCATAATATTCATCATCAGAATCAGCATCTTCCCATTTAAAACGGATACGTTCATCTTCTATATCATCAATCATATTAGCAACTTCATCAGCACCATCCCATGTAAAGGTATATTCATCACCTTCTACATCGCATTCATCGCAAAACCATCGGATGATCGCAGAAGCATCCGTAAAAAATTTATATAATATTGTAGGAGAAGCCCTAAAAAGGAATTCAACATCAAAGGATACTCTTTCCATGTGAGTTTTTACTTAATTTAAAATATGTAAACCCCAATTGTGTGAAATTTACTAGGTGTTGGGTCGCAATAAAAACTAAATAAATGATTTTTCCAAATAGAGGGAACTTATTTTCATAAAATTGCATTTATTTGTTTGTGAAGTATCAAAACCAAGAAATATTGGTTTTATACGGTATTAAATCTTCAACTTACTTGATTGTAACAACTTATTCTATTAATTTTGTGAAGATATACGCACACTATTCTTCTCTTACATAAATAAAAAGGCATCTGAATGAGGCAACTGAAGATTACCAAGTCAATCACGAATCGTGAAAGTCAGTCACTGGAGAAATATCTTCAGGAAATTGGTAAGGTAGATTTGTTGACACCGGAGGAAGAAGTAGATTTGGCAAAAAGAATCAAGCAAGGCGATCAAATAGCCTTGGAAAAATTAACAAAAGCCAATTTACGTTTCGTAGTTTCCGTTGCAAAACAATATCAAAACCAAGGACTATCACTGAGTGACTTAATCAATGAGGGGAACTTAGGGCTTATTAAGGCAGCTCAAAGGTTCGATGAAACGAGAGGATTTAAATTCATTTCTTACGCTGTATGGTGGATTAGACAATCTATTTTACAAGCTTTGGCTGAACAATCTCGTATTGTGAGACTACCTTTAAACAAAGTAGGTTCACTTAACAAAATCAACAAAGCATTTTCACAATTAGAGCAAGAGTACGAACGAGAGCCGTCTGCTGAAGAATTAGCAGAACAGTTAGAAATCAATACTGAAGAAGTAGAAACTACTTTAGGTGTTGCCGCTCGTCACGTATCAATGGATGCTCCATTTGTAGAGGGTGAAGATAATTCGCTTTTGGACGTACTAGAAAATAGTAATACTCCATTAACTGATTCAAAATTAGAATATCATGAATCATTAAGTCGCGAAATCGAACGTTCTTTAGGTACATTAACTGAAAGACAAGCAGATGTCATCAAATTGTACTTTGGAATCACAGTAGAACATCCAATGTCTTTAGAAGATATCGGAGAAAAATTTGGTCTTACTCGTGAACGCGTTCGTCAAATCAAAGACAAGGCTATCAACAAGTTGAGAAATACATCACGTAGTAAATTATTAAAGCACTATTTAGGCGCTTAATATTTTTCACTCAATTTTCTAAAAAAGCACTTCAATTGACTTGAAGTGCTTTTTTATTTTACCCTCTTACCACCATATTTTCCCAACTTCTTTCTCTTCATTTTTAAAATCATTACCTTTGCACCGTCTAAAGAAAAATATTTAATTATTTACCATTCGAGATTATGAAGGATTTAATAGTACAAAAAGATCAAGCCTTAAGTAATTGGAGAAATCAAGAAAAAAATTCTCTTGAATTATTAAGTATTATGGGTGATTTAAGATTCGATAAGAATGTTGAATTGATTTATTTTCATCATGATTTATATGATTCACGCCCAACAGAATTATTAAATACTTTACTTTTCTCTAAAAAGTATACTGAACAGCCGATCACTGTTGATGTTGTTTTAAAAATTGCAAAAGCGATTGATGGCATTGAAAATTTAGCTCCATCAAAAATTGATGTTGGCAAATTAGCTTTAGAATGGAATTTAAAAAATGGATCTGAAGATCTAACTGCTTTTATTGGGAATCAATTAAGTGATCATATTGGTCAAGATAAAAAAGTCTTAGGTTCTAGAGATGTCATCTTATATGGCTTTGGTAGAATCGGTCGTTTATTAGCGCGTTTAATTGCAGAAAAAACAGGGAAAGGAGATCAATTGCGATTAAAAGCAATTGTGTTAAGACCTAAATTAAAAGATAGAGCTTCTGAATTAGAAAAGAGAGCTTCACTTTTGCGTAAAGATTCTGTACATGGCACCTTTAAGGGAATTGTAGATGTTGATGCAGAAAAGGAAGAATTAATTATCAATGGAAATCGAGTAAAAGTCATTTTTGCTGGTCAGCCAGAAGATATAGATTATACGACATATAATATTCAAAATGCAATTGTCATTGACAATACTGGTGTTTGGAGAGACAAAGAAGGACTAAGTCGTCATTTACGTCCTGGAGCAACACAAGCCATGCTTACTGCACCAGGTGATGGTGTACCTAATATTGTTCATGGAGCTAATAATAAAGAATTAGATTTTAAATCTGATTTGGTATTTTCTGCAGCTTCCTGTACAACGAATGCAATTGTTCCTGTGATCAAAGTAATCAATGACAATTTAGGAATAGATAAAGGACACATCGAATCAATTCATTCTTATACTAATGATCAAAATCTAATTGATAATTTCCACAAAAAACCTCGTAGAGGTAGAGGAGCACCATTAAATATGGTTCTTACTTCAACTGGAGCAGCTAAAGCAGTTTCAAAAGTAATTCCTGAGTTAAAAGGGTTACTAACAGGAAATGCCGTTCGTGTACCTACACCCAATGTTTCATTAGCTATCATGAATTTGACACTAAAGACTGAAACTACTTTAGAAGATTTGAATAAATTGATTCAAAAATCTGCTTTACATGGCAAATTAGTAGAACAAATCCATTACTCAACAGATACGGAATTTGTTTCCAATGATGTTGTAGGACATACAAGCGCTTCTATTATAGATGCACCATCAACGATTGTTTCAAAAGATGGTAAGAACGTAACTGTTTATGCTTGGTATGATAATGAATTTGGATATTCTTGTCAAGTCGTTCGATTAGCAAAATATGTTTCTCAAGTTAGAAGATTGAGATATTATTAATAATGAATTGTCAAAGTGAAAACATTTCTTATTCAACTTTTTTATCACTTTTGACCTTATATAAAGAGTTAATTAATTACTTAATAATAGAAATAAAGAATGGCAGCACCTGAAAGAGCATTGTGCATTATTATTGGATCCGGACCTGCAGGATATACTGCAGCCGTTTATGCAGCAAGAGCCAACTTAAAACCAATCGTTTATACTGGACCTGAGCCAGGTGGACAATTAATGATTACTACAGAAGTTGAAAATTACCCTGGTTACCCTGAAGGCGTACAAGGTCCTAAAATGATGGATGATTTCCAAAAACAAGCAGAGCGTTTTGGAACAGAGGTAAGAAGAGAAAGAATAACTAAAGTAGATTTTTCTGGACCTGTTCATAAATTATGGTCTGAGACTGGGCATGAAATTCATGCGGATGCTGTTATTATTTCTACTGGTGCAAGTGCAAAATGGTTAGGTCTTGAAAATGAAGGTCGATTAGCTAGAAATGGTGGTGGTGTTTCAGCTTGTGCAGTATGTGATGGATTCTTTTTTAGAAACATGGATGTTGCTATCGTAGGAGCGGGTGATACTGCTGCTGAAGAAGCGCAATACTTAGCTAAATTGTGTAAGAATGTTCACATGATTGTAAGAAGAGATGAAATGAGGGCTTCTAAGATTATGCAAGAGCGTGTAAAAAATACGAAAAATATAACCATTCATTGGAATACGAATACCAAAGATATCTTAGGTGAAGAAGAAGTTGAAGGAGCCTTATTTACTAACAATAAGACAGGAGAAGAATTCAAATTAGATATTCAAGGATTTTTTGTGGCAATTGGACACAAACCGAATACTGATATTTTTAAAGATTGGTTAGATATGGATGAAACAGGATATTTAAAAGCTACTCCTGGACGTTCATTCACCAATGTAGAAGGTGTATTTGTTAGCGGAGATGCACAAGATCATATTTATAGACAAGCCGTTACTGCTGCAGGATCTGGATGTATGGCAGCTTTAGATGCAGAACGATATTTAACGGAAAAAGAAATTATTTAATTCTTTTTTCTTTTAATTTATAATTTGCGAGGAAATCATATATAATGGTTTCCTCGTTTTTATTTAAATCGTAATAAAATGTGCTATCCATTATTAGGAAAAAAAATTAAATCAACAGAATATCTTGATATTAATTTAAGTCAAGAAAATCCAATATTAGATTTTCGAAAAACTTCTAATCCTAAATATTTAGAACAGTTTATATTTTCTGAACTAGAAAAAAACAATGTAAAATATGGCATCGGGGGATATCTTGAAAAAAGAAATATTTATAGCATAAGTAAAAATTTTAGTCCTGAAAGAAATATTCATTTAGCAATTGATATTTGGGCAAAAGTAGGAACACAAATTTTTGGTACTTTAGATGGAGAAGTGCATAGTTTTAAAAATAATGATTTACCATATGATTATGGAGGAACCATTATCTTAAAACATGAAGAAGATGGAAATATTTTCCATACCCTTTATGGACATTTATCTTTGTCATCTTTAATTGGATTGAAGATAGGAAAATTCATTAAAAAAGGAACACCATTTTGTCAGATTGGGAACTGGGATGAAAATGGAGGATGGCCTTCACATTTACATTTTCAAAAAATAATTAATATGGAAAATTATGAAGGAGATTATGTTGGTGTTTGCGAGAAAAAGGATTTAGAATATTATAAAATAAACTGTCCTAATTCTTTTCCACTCACTAGTTTTGAACGCAAATAAAATCCAATCAACGTAAAACACGTTGATTGGATTAAAAAAATATATTAGAAACTCAATCCTAATTTATCTAATGTTGCCATATTTAAATTCCCTTTTGGTAATTTAAAATCATCTTGAAATTGGTGTAAAGCTTTTTTAGTTACTTTATCTAATTTTTTAGAATTTCCCACAGTATAACCTAATGACTTTAAGCTTCCTTGTACTTGATTTATTACATCTTCTGTAATTTTATCAAAACACAAAACTTCTTGCCAATCTGCTTTACGATCCGATTTTATTTGAGCCACTTGAAAAGATTTCATTTCATAATCTTTTGTTGAATTAATATCTTTTACCACTTTAATCACTTTAGTTTCAGAGCCTGTTTCCACAAGACACCAAACCATACAATCTGCAGGATCTTCAGAATGGCAAGGTTTATCCGTTTTCTTTTTTACCCATTTCGCTTTACTGGGTTCAGAAATTGATATTTCATCTAATGCTATATTAGAATCATTACCCGTATAAACAGGGTATTCCATTTCAACATAAAGATATTCTGCAGGGAGTTCGCATTTTGCATAACATTTACCTTTCTCTGGTGTAAAAGGCATTTGACTCGCTTTAGGCGGAACTGTATCCAACATTATACTATTATTTTTTAATTCTGAATTTACAACATCCGAATTCTTCTCTGAAACGAAAGCGTATTCAACACATATAAAAAATACGAGTCCTCCTAATACAGGAAAAGCAGATAAAAATTTCAAAGAATTCAAATTCCTTGATTTCGTTTTTTTAATCATAATTAATCTATTTTTAATAGGTTCGTTAAATAAACTGTTACAAAATTTATTATTTAAAAATTCATACTTGACTTGGTTCACTAAAAAATGTGCATATTCAAACGCTTTTCCTTCTTTTCGAATCACTAATTCATCTGCAATAAATTCGTGAATTTCTTCAATACTATATTTAAAAGCATAAACAATTGGATTAAACCAAAACACTATTTTCACCAACTCTAATAGCATTAAATCCCAACTGTGTTTTTCATTAATATGAGCCAATTCATGATTTATAATTCTTTCTTTTTCTTCATTAGAAAATTCGCTAAATTTATTTTGATCTAAAAAAATACAATTGAAAAAAGAAAACATTCCAATTCTTTCATTTGCTAAAACATGTGTCACTTTTTCTTTCCTTTCTTTTTTTCCTTTTAAATAAAATGAAAAAATTTGAAGCAAACTTTTAATAAAAACTAGAGTCGAAAACAAAAAACCTATCACATAAATACAAGAAATAATTTGTAGAAAATTATTTCTGATAAAAGGAAATAAATAAAAAGATTCTTCAATTGGGTTTGGAGAAATAACAGGAGCAATATTATTATCAAAATTTAATATCGGTGCTGCATCAATGGTAACATTAACGGTATAATTAAATACTGGAATTAAAAGAGATATTAAAACTGAACTCATTAAATACAATCGATTCCATTGAAACCAAGTTTCTTTTTTTAATAAAAAGAAAAACAAGCAATAAAAACAAATCAAGCAAATACTTGATTCAAGCAGATATGTAAAAAATGTATTCAATTTATTTATTTTCTTTATTCTTTATTTCAGTAAGAATTTTTTCTAAATCATCAATATTTGCATTTTGCTCTTTTAAAAAAAATGAAACCATTTTCTCATATGATCCATTAAAATATTCTTTAAATAATTTTGAAAACGATGCTTTACGATATTCTTCTTCAGATAAAATTGGATAATAACGATGGGTTTTACCAAAAGCATCAAAACCAACAACTCCTCTTTCTTGTAATTTCCGCACCAAAGTACTTACACTTGTATATGGAGGATGAGGCTTTGGCATTTCTGCCACGATTTCCTTTACAAAGCCCTTTTTAAGCTTCCAAAGAATATTCATGACTTCTTCTTCTTTCGGATTGAGATGTATTTTCATACCGCAATTATAATAACTTAATTTAAGTTATACAACTTATTGCACGTTATTTAACATATTTTTGCGTTGCCTTAAAGATTATTATAATATCTTATAACGATTATCTTTATACTTAAATTCGTTAAGTCTACATATGCAAAAATCTATTTTCTTCTTTTTTATCAGTTTCATATCTTTTTTTGAATGCTCAAACCAAGTAAGCCATCAAAAAGAAATAATAGCTGTTCCTGAAAACAATTTTACGGCTGAATCAGATCGGCTAAAAGGCTTAAGTGTTGTGGCTCCTCCAAGTGCATTTCAAACAGATCCTATGATTGAGATCAAGAAAGTAAATGCCAATTGGATTGCAGTTATTCCTTATGGATTTTGTAGAGTTGGGGAGAAGCAAGTCTTTTTTAATATGGACAGACAATGGTGGGGCGAACGAGCAGAAGGCGTAAAAGAAACCATCCGATTAGCCAAAGCATCAAATATTAAAGTGATGCTAAAACCACAAGTTTGGGTACCTGGTAGCTGGACGGGAGGAATCACTTTTGAAAAAGATGAAGACTGGGAAGAATGGGAGAAATCTTATGAATCGTATATCATGTTTTATATCGATTTGATTCAAGAAATGGAAGTTGACATGGTTTGTGTTGGAACAGAATTCAAACAGAGCGAAGTCCGAAGGGAGAAATTTTGGAGAACTCTCATTTCTAAGATTAAAGAAAAATACAAGGGTAAATTAACCTATGCTGCCAATTGGGATAGTTACAATTTCTTACCCTTTTGGGATGATTTAGATTATATTGGTGTAGATGCTTATTTTCCGCTTGATGAATCAAAACAGCCTAAAAAAGATGTTCTGATGAAACAGTGGGATGCATATGATCAAGAACTTTCCAAAGTTCACAAAAAATTTAAAAAGCCGATCATTTTCACCGAATATGGTTATATGACTATTGATGGTTGTGCTGGAAAGACCTGGGAATTAGAACCTAAATCTCATCTGCTACCCACTAATGAAAAAGCTCAGGCCGATGCCATTGAAGCCCTATTAGATTATTTTGAAGATAAATCGTATTGGAAAGGAGGATTTTTATGGAAGTGGTATCCTTATCCTGGTCATTATCAAGAGCGGGGAGATAAGGATTATACTCCACAGGGAAAACTATCAGAAAAAGTGTTGACAGAATGGTATAAAAAATTGTAATGATTACATTTGACCTAGAAAATTATTTTATGCATGCCTGTACATCCTGATTTAATTTATAGCGGCCAATATACGATCGGGTCTTATGATATTGATAGTCAAAAACGGTTAACTATTCCTGCTTTAACCAAAATGATGCATGAAGCTGCTATGCAAAATGTTATTCGTTTGAAATTATCTTATTGGGATTTGATACCTCATCAAATTTCATGGGTACTTATGCGCAAAAAATTAGAAATCATTCGTCAACCTTTATTAGGAGAAGTTCTAAGGGTAGAAACACATCCTGCTGGATTCCAAAAATTATTCACCTTCAGAGATTTTAAGGTCTATGATGAAAATGATATTTTAATTGCCAAAGCATCTTCTACTTGGCTTTTAATGGATACTGTAAAAAGAACCATGGCACCGATTCCAGATTTCATTTTAGATTACGAAATCCCTGAAATGGATTTTCTAGAACATCCTTCTCGTAAAATTTCAAAGATTACTACTCCCGATTTTTCACAAGAGCACATTGTAAGTTGGTATGAATTAGATTGGAATGAGCATTTGAATAATATCCATTATGTGGTAAAAATGCTCGACGCCCTACCCTTTGAAATCCACAAAGAAAAATCTTTACAGCGAATGGATATCATTTATAAAATGGAATGTAAATATGGGGATCACTTAATAGCAGAAACTCAAAAAGATCCAAATGAAGCATTCGTTTTTCTTCATAGAATTATAAATAAAGAAACACAAAAAGAAGTTTCTCTAGGAAAAAGTTATTGGGGATAATATCAAAGTTTACCAATCAATCGTTTCTATATATTCTTTTCCTAGATATTTCTTAAAATCGGATATTTTAATCAACTCTTCTTTTATGATATCCAATTCCCAAATGGCAGAAATTTCATTCCAAGGGTCAGTTAGTATTTCTACTATTTGGTTATTTTTTAATCGTATAGAATGAATCCATTTAAATTGTTCGGAATAAAATGTTTTTTGAAAATTTGGTTTCCAAAGGACTAAATGAATACCTGCTACAATTGCCCATATATTATCTTGATCTATTAATGCACAGGTTGGTTCGCCATAAAAGTCATCTTCCCATAAAATATCGCCATCCAATTTATTGATCAAATAAGTAGATTCCCATTCATGCTCTATTCGCAATTTATCATTCTCATCAATGATCTTTCTACTTGGATTTTTCATTATTACCTAAATGTATTTGGCTTTAATTTTTAAGAAATATCCTTATCAGGTTCAGGTACTGGATCAAATGGATCATGCTTAGACCAAGGATGACATCTTAAAATTCTTTTGAAACCCATCCAAGTCCCTTTAAAGATTCCCCATTTCATAACAGCTTGTACCATATATAACGAACAGCTGGGTTTGTATCTACAAGCAGGAGGTGTCATAGGAGAAATCACTGTTCTATAAAAAACAATGGGCAAGAGATAAATCTTTTTTAATATGGTTGATAAGTTATTCACGATAACAAGATAACATCTTTTAATACAGAAAAGTTAATCATAAATCCTCCTCTTTCCCAAAGAATATATCAAAGGTTTTTCTCAATCCTGCTAAGATCAACATCACTAAGAATGCAAACAATATTAATAAAACCAATAAAACAACGAATAAAGCGATAGACTGTAAAGCCCTTTCATTTGTTGCTTCAGACCAAAAACTCTTGATCGTCCAAAGTAAAATCAAAAAGACAATTACGCTTATTATTCGAATGACTTCTTTAGTCTTAAATTGCATGATTAGCTTAAATATTTTCCTACTATTGGCATTCTACGCCCCATTCCAAATGCTTTTGAAGACACTCTTAACACAGGCGCCGTTTGATATCTTTTAAACTCATTAATATTAACCAATCTCAAAATACGAGCAACTAATTTTTCATCAAAACCTTGTTCAATGATTTCTTTAGGCCCTTGTGTTTTTTCTATGTATTGAAAAAGCACCTCATCTAAAATATCATAATCTGGCAATGAATCTGAATCTTTCTGATTCGGTCTTAATTCAGCAGAAGGCGGTTTCGTTATGGTATTTACGGGTATCAATTCTTTATCTCGATTGACATATTCTGCTAATGCAAAAACATCTGTTTTATACACATCACCTATGACAGATAAACCACCACACATATCACCATAAAGTGTTCCGTAACCAACGGCCATTTCACTTTTATTACTAGTATTTAATAAGATATTACCGTATTTATTAGACAATGCCATTAAAATTACTCCACGACTTCTTGCTTGTAAATTCTCTTCAGTAACATTAAAAGGCATTCCTTCAAAGTGAGAAGACAAAGTATTGATAAAGGCATCATAGGTTTCCTTAATTGGAATGATTTTATAAGGCATTCCATAGTTTTTAGCTAACTGCTCTGCATCTCCAACGGAGTGATCTGATGAAAATTTTGATGGCATCAAGACGGCTAAAACATTTTCTGCACCCAAAGCCTCCGCAGCTAAAGCTGCTGTTACAGCAGAATCAATTCCCCCAGATAAACCTAATATTGCTTTTTTGAAACCTAATTTCCCAAAATAATCCTTGATTCCTGTTACAATCGCATCGTGTATTAGGGCTATTTTCTCTTTGGTTTGAGTTCGTTCTATTCCTCCTTTCTCTACTTCCTCTAATTCATAACAACGAACCAGTTCTTCAAAATAAGGCAATTCATCATGAATTTTTCCGTCAGGACTAATCACCAATGACCCACCATCAAAAATTACTTCTGTTTGAGCACCCGAATGATTGACATAAAACATGGGCAAACCATATCGATCTACATTGGCTTTCAATATGTCTATTCGATTATTAGCATGATTATAACTAAAAGGTGATGCAGATAGATTAATAATAAAATCAGGATGCTGATCTTTCATTTCATCCAATGGACTAATGACGTACAACGGATTTTCATTTCCAACGTCCCAAATATCTTCACAAACCGTCAAAGCAATTTTTTTACCTTTGAATTCAACTACTTTAAATTCTGAAGCAGGTTCGAAATATCGATATTCATCAAAAATATCATAGGTCGGCAATAATGCTTTATGTTGCATCTGCTTAATTTCGCCTTCATATAAAAATAGAGCTGAGTTATATAAATCTTTTCCTTCAGGTACTGGATTTTTAACGGGCGATCCAACCACGATTGCAATATTATTTGATTCCTTTGCTAATCGATTTACACAATCTTCGCATTTTAAAATAAAATCATCAAATTCTAGAAAATCTCTTGGAGGATATCCACAAGTAGATAATTCACCAAAAATTACGATATCTGCTTTTTGCTCTTTTGCTTGGGTAACAGCATCCAACATTTTCTGTAAATTTCCTTCAAAGTTTCCAATATGGTAATTGAGTTGTGCTACTGCAATTTTCATAATTTAGATAATTTTTTAACTGATTTTCTTTTCAAATGTACTAGAAGAATTCGTTCTTCTGGCATGATCTGATTGCGCTACAAAGGTAGCTAATTCATCCACTAAAAAGTGAGGATGATAGATGGTTTGTTTTTTATAAGAAAATGCTTCTCTTGCTTCATGTATAATAAAATCAAAACAAGCCTTCCATGCTTTATTCACTATCTCATCTTTTACAGCAAATGAACTTAAATAATGTTTACCTCCATTTTGCCAAGAGAATTCACCACTTTCATTGTCTTTAATATATCCTTGTAATTGTAACAAAAATCCATCCCCTTTTGTCATAATCCTAAAAGAAAAAGGAATATCAAATAAATTAAATTCACACTGATCGATTACTTTTTTAATTTCTAATGCATTCATTGTAATGATGTATTGGTTGATACAAATATGCATAGGCTTAGTTTAAAAGTCAAACTAAGTGGTGTTAAAATTAAAAAATCCAGTTTCTTTATGTAGAAACTGGATTTTTCAACTGTTGAATCCGCTTAAAACATTACACCAATTCTAATATCAATACCATTTACAATGGTCTTCGTTTTATCTATAGAATCTAAATCTGTTTTCCCAAAATAAGTATTTGCCATACCACTTTGGAAAAAGATACCAGCCGTAATAGAAGTTGTTTCAGAAATAGCATATTCTGCTCCACCTCCTAATCCCCATGAGATTTGAAAGATGCCTGTATCCTTACCAATTCTAAAATCATCTCCACCATCAATGTCTCCTCTAGCTGACACATTTATGCCCAACGTAAGTACTGGAATCTCAGCATAATACCTGAATAAACCCATTTCGTTGGTACGCATTTTTAAGGCAAATGGTATTTCAATATATTGATATTTAAACTTTACTTTAGGCGTTCCATTTGTTCTTAGGTCAGGTTGAGAATCACTAAATAAAGCAACATTAGTTGAATCGGGAATAGAATTAAATAACAAAGATCCTCCTTGTCCAAAGGTCATACTAATGCCAGCTTTTATCGCATAATTCTCTCTAAAATAAGATTCTCCAATTGCTCCTATTTTAAATGCAAAATTAGATCCATCAGATTCAATTGAATTATTATCCCCATTATTTGACATCCAAGTTATTGATGGACTTGCATGAAATCCAAAACGGAATCCTTCATCCTGAGAAAAAGCAGACAATAGGGTAAATACTGCTAAACTAAAAGTAAGTGCAATTTTTTTCATAAAAGGTGGTTTTATAATTAATTTCTTTGATTAATATTGTCTAATTAAAAATCAACTCCAGTTTAGATTTAAATTGAAATATTCTAAAATGAAATTATCTCCTAAAAGTACAAACATCAAACGATTCTTATACTTTTCTGCTGCCATTTTAACGATAAGTTTAAGTTGCTACAGTTGTGACAAAGGTAAAAACATCCCAGATGTTTCTGCTATTCAAGTTGATTTAGATATCATTCGTTTTGAAAAAGAGATGTACAATGTAGATTCTACTGACATAGCACAAAAAGCTAAAACGCTTATTAAAAACCACCCAGATTTCAGTGAGATATACACTCAAATTATGCGAGAAAGAAGCATGAGGGATTCTTCAGATTTATTTGTACTGGACTGGATTATGAGAGGGCCACAAATGAAAATGTTGCACGATACCTGTATGGCTAGATATGAAACAATTAATACCTACGAAGAACAATTAACAGATGCATTCAAATATTATAAACACTATTTCCCCAATAAACCTATTCCTAAAATATACACTTGCATCACTGAATTTGCATATCAGGGATTTACTTTTGGAGACGATATTTTAGCCATTGGTGTCGAGCATTTTATGGGGAAAGATTTCCCAGCCTATAAATCTATTTTTCCATATTATCAATATTCTAAGTTTACTCCCGAGCATTTAGTCAGTTCTAGCATCGAAGTCATGGCAGGAGAATTAGTCGGAGAATATCAAGAAAGAAACATGGTAGATATTATGATTCAAAATGGGAAAAAACAATATCTCATTGATTTATTATTGCCACATAGTGCTGATTCATTAAAACTTCAAATGTCTGGTGAACAAACACAATGGTGCAAAGACAATGAGTACGAAATATGGAGCTTTTTTGTAAATGAAGATCTTATTTTTAGTTCTAATAAAAGAGATTACATGAAATATGTCATGCCTGCGCCCCATTCACCTGGTATGCCTCCTGAAGCTCCAGGTAAAACCGCCAATTTTATAGGTTTACAGATTATTAAAAAGTATATGAAAATGAATCCTCATATTAGTCTACAAGAGATGTTGGATAATAAGGATGCCAATTTTATTTTAAAATCATCTAAATATAAAGGTAAATTTAAGTAACAATGAAATTATAAACTTTTAGTTCTTCCACCATCTACAGGCAAATTTATACCCGTAATAAAAGAAGCAGCAGGAGAAGCTAAAAAAGCTACAGCTGCTCCAATTTCTGAAGGTGTCCCAAATCTACCCATAGGTACAGTAGCTTCCATTTTAGTTTGAGCTTCTTCAGGGCTTATATTCCATTCTTTAGCTCTTACATCTCTGAGTTCCATTAAACGATCCGTAGCTGTAAATCCAGGCAACACATTATTGACCGTAATTCCCTTGGCAGCTACTTCATTGGCAAGGGTTTTAGACCAATTCGCTACAGCCCCCCGAATCGTATTAGAAACTCCTAAGCGATCTATAGGCTGTTTCACGGAAGTTGAAATAATATTGATAATCCGACCATATTTTTCCTTCGTCATACTAGGAATGACTAACTGGGATAACATTTGATTACAAATGAGATGATTATTAAACGCTTCCAAAAAGTCTACAGGATGTGCCTCTAATAGTTTCCCACTTTTAGGCCCTCCAGTATTATTAATTAAAATGTGAATAGGTTGCGTTAAAACCAATGCATGAATTTTCTTTTTAAGATCACTTATGTTAGAAAAATCTACTGCCAAAAAACTATGTTTTTGCCCAAGAGAATGATCTAAATTTTCCATCACAGCTCCTAACTTATTTACATCTCTAGACAGTAATGTTACGTTTGCGCCTAGCTTCGCTAACTCAATCGCCACACCTTCTCCAATACCTCTGCTTCCCCCTCCAACTATTGCATATTTTCCTGTTAGATCTAAATTCATTTTGTATAATTTTAATCAATTGATTTGCTGTATCTTTTAAGTTTGCTACTTTAGAACATTCAAGAATAGAAACTTATGGGAAAGATAGGACATTATTTAAAAGTTTTGGGACCAGGATTATTATTTGCTGGTGCAGCTGTTGGAACTTCTCATTTATATTGGAGTACTAGAGCAGGGGCGGAATATGGATTTGCCTTTTTTTGGGCAATTCTATTAATCCTACTTTTCAAATATCCTTTCTTTGAATTTGGTACTCGATATACTGCTGCAAAAGGAGAAACTTTACTATCTGGCTATAAAAGAATGGGCAGATGGGTTCTTTGGGCATATATTATTATCACGCCCATAACCATGTTTACGATTCAAGCCGCCGTTACCTCTTTAACTGCCAATTTACTAATGTATATGTTTAATATTCCAATAAGTGCTGCTTGGATGTCTGGTGGATTATTAGCCATCTGTATGGGTATATTATATGTTGGTCAATATTCCATTTTAGATAATATTATTAAATACATCATTATATTATTAACGATATCCACTTTCATTGCGGTTATCCTTGCCATTGGCAAAACATCTGAGCCTATTAATTTTACTCAAATTATTCCTAAAGATACCATCACGCTTGCATTTGTTATATCATTAATGGGATGGATGCCTGCTCCTGTAGACATGTCAGTTTGGAACTCCATTTGGGCTGAATCTAAACAAAAAAATACTGAAGAAGATTTTGATTTTAAAACATCATTATTAGATTTTAATATTGGTTATTGGTCTACCTTGATATTAGCTATATTTTTTCTTTCCTTGGGAGCATTGGTGATGTATGGCTCTGGTGATACTATTGATAAAACAGGCCTCGGTTTTTCTAAACAACTTTTTGGAATGTATTCAAGTGCTTTTGGTGAAAGTCAATGGGCCTTTTGGCTTGTGGGTATTGCTGCAATAACGACAATGTTTAGTACAACTTTAACTTGTTTAGATGCCTTACCAAGAGTTATGGGAAGAGCATCTGTTTTAACCCAATTTCCATTGCCAGATATTGACCATAAAGGCACTACATCAACATTAGATGATGTAAAAAGTGAAAATTTTGACGAAGCTCTTTTCAATAAAAAAGATAAATCAGCTTATTGGATTTGGATGATCATATTAGTCATAGGATCTATGCTCATTCTTATTTTCTTTGCACAAAAAATGGGGAATTTATTAAAAGTTGCCACCATCCTTTCTTTTTTAACTACTCCATTTTATGCTATTATAAATTATAAATTAATTACCAGTTCACATACTCCTGAATTTGCTAGACCAGGTATTCGATTAAAAATATTAAGTGTAATAGGAATCCTATTTTTGAGTGGTTTTAGCTTATTGTATGTATTCAAAGTGCTTTTATAAGAATCAATCACAATATGGATCAACTTTTTTAAGCCATAAGGGTTTTCATTTTATT
>JAHDFV010000211.1 GCA_020627985.1 Saprospiraceae bacterium | reverse complement strand
GCCATACCAACAATATTCGAACCATGCGAAATTTCTCCTTGAGAAAATCGAGAAATATATTGAATATGAAATAAAAATAAAGCAATAAAATAGCCGTAGGAAAATTTTCTAAAATAACTTAATAATATACCTATTGTAGCTAAAACAGCAACAATTGTAGGATACCAAGGATGAAAGAAAACACTCACATCAAAATAATTGGCTAAACCTAAGGATAAGACAACACCTTTCAGTTTTGGAATATAAAAAGACCATTGCCAAATATATTGAAGGCAAAACAAACAAACGAATGATTCATAAATCTTGAAAAATATTTTTTCACTTTTCTTTTCAGGTTGATCCCACTGAAATATATGTCCAAAAAATCGTTGTAAGATCATTGCATAGAAGGGTTTAAAGTGGTATTATTTTCTTGCATTAATAATAATGGAGTGTACTTTAATATCACATTATCTTCTTCATCTAAACTACCATTCACTTGATACAATAATAATTTCCTTTCTTTCAGCTTAGAAATAAATAAATCTCGCATATTTTTCTGGGTGGGTTGATCCCATTGTTCAATTTTCTGAATATAATTCGCAACATCATTCTGATTAATTCCCACTTCATCAATTGGGAATTGATTCCCTAAAAGTTTTTCATGAGAATAATGCACCGTCCACAAATTAGCTTCATTTTCAGCACTCACATCCTGAACCATAGAGCGTGTCCAAGTACGACCTGCTTGTGAAAACATCGGATAGATACTTGAAGGCCAAAACTCCCCTAAATGCGTAGCGAGTAAGGCAAACTGAATTAATAATACGCCCCAAAATAATCGAACTTGTTTCTTTTTTACTTGCTGTTTTTCCTCCTCCATAATAAATGCAAATTAAAGGAAAAATATAAAATTGTTAATGATCTAAGCTCGCTTTTAACACTAAGATTATTTTTATTTAATTACCATTTAAACTATATACTTTAAATTGGGTCTTATCTTTATGCAAAATGATATCAGAATGAATGTTTTATTTAGAATGATCACTGTAGGAATTATTTCTACATTCCTCTTTTCCAATTGTGATAAAGGAGGAGATTTAGAAATGAACCCTACCTCGCCAAATATTTTACTCATCATTGCTGATGACATGGGAAAAGATGCTACCAATGGATTTCCAGAAGGATTACAAAAACCAAATACACCCAATATTGATGGCATTAAAAATTCTGGCATTACATTTAATAATTGTTGGGTAAATCCCACTTGTTCTCCCACAAGGGCTTCAATTATCACGGGCAAATATGGTTATCGAACAGGTGTAAAATGGGCAAATGATGATTTAAACCCTTCAGAGAAAATATTACATCAATATATAAAAGAAGAAACCAATAACACTTATTCTACAGCTACTATTGGGAAATGGCATTTATCAGGTAATACTATAAATCCCGAAATTTTTGGAATGGACTATTATGCAGGAATAATTAGAGGTGCCATTCAAGATTATTACCAATGGCAATTATATGAGAATGGGGAGACAAGCCAAGAAACAGTTTATGCAACAGAAAAATTAACAGATCTTTCTATTGAATGGATCAATGACCAAAATAGTCCTTGGTTTTTATGGTTAGCTTATAATGCAGCCCACACTCCTTTTCATGTACCTCCAACAGAAATGCATCGTCAAGGAAACTTACCTGAATTTATCGATGGAATGGATGAAGCACCTTATTATTTTGCTGCAATTGAGGCGATGGACTATCAAATAGGTAAATTATTAGACAGTATGACAGAAGAAGAAAAAGACAATACAGTCATCTTTTTTATTGGAGATAATGGAACACCTAACCAAGTAGCACAAAGTCCATATTCATTTGTTAAAGCAAAAGGTTCATTATACCAGGGAGGAATAAATACACCTCTTTTTGTGTCTGGGGCAAATGTTAGCAGAAGAGGTATTACAGACAATAACTTAATCAATAGTACCGATTTATTTGCTACCATTGCAGAATTAGCAGGGCTTAATCTATCTGAAATACATGATAGTCAAAGTTTCAAATCATTACTGACAACAACTAATACTATTCGTAATTTTCAATATGCTGAGAAAAAAGTGGATGATGATGATTTGTGGGCGATTAGCAATGGTGAATATAAACTCATTGTAAATGCAAATGGAAATGAAGAAATGTACAATCTTAATGATGATCCGTATGAGAATAATAACTTATTGGATTTGATCCTAAACAACACACAATTACAAGCCAAATTAGAATTAGAAAATGAATTGTTAGAAATTAGGAACTAACATGCTTTTCTAAAAAAAAATTCATATTTTAGGATAATGAAAGCAATTACAAATCTAATATCCGTCATTCTAATATCGTTTTTATTTTCTCCTTTAACGGGAATAGCTCAAAACAATATTGAAAGCAATTTACCTTTCGATACTAAAATAGTCTACCCTTATATTTCAATTTCTAAAGATCAATTGGTCAAAGCAGAGACATTGGAAGATCTAAATTACCGATATAAATCTTCTTGGGTGGAACAGTTTAATTCTGTAGCGATAACAACACTTCAAAATGGAAAATCTAAAACAGAAATCAGCTCAAATGATCAATTAACAAAGAAACAAAAAGAGTTAATGATTCAGGCAGATGAAGGAGCAGAGATTCATGTTTTAATTAATTATATTCCGAATAATACATTAACGCTTAAGGAGGAAAAACAAATTGATTTCACCATTGAAATTGATCCATTTAAAAATGCAGCATTTATAGGTGGTCATTCTCAATTAAAAAAATATGTAACAAATCATATTACTTCTAAAATTCCAGAAGGGACTTTCAAAGGATTTGATCTTACAGTTATCACTTTTAATGTAAATCCTGAAGGTGAAATTACAAATAGTAAAATTGCAGTTTCTTCTAATGATGAAGAAACGGATCAATTTATTCTTAAAAATATTTCTTCTATGCCTTGTTGGATTCCAGCAGAATATGCTAAAGGAACAAAAGTAGATCAAACAGTTGCAATAACCATTGGAAATAATAAAAACTGTATGATCAATACATTAAACTTTAAGCAGTTTACTGATTAAGACTTATACTTTCAACCTTTTTATTTCAACCTAAATTTATTGTCTTATGCTCCAAATGAGACCTGTATGTGAAAATTGTAAAAAAGCTCTTCCCAACGAAAGTGATGAAGCAATGATTTGTACCTACGAATGTACTTTTTGTAAAGATTGTGTAGATAATATTCTAGAAAATGTATGTCCCAATTGTGGCGGCGGTTTTACACCTAGACCTACTAGACCCGTAAATTGTGTTACTCCCAATTGTATAGAAAAACACCCTGTAAGTACTAAAGAAATTTATAAACCAATCGATAAAGAAAAGTTCCAAAAAATTTATGATGCTTTTATTCATATAGACCCTAGAAAGAGATAAAAAATGAAATACTCACCAATTATTCTTTTCATTCATATTTTATTTGCTTGTCAAAGCCAAGATAAAATTGAACAGAAAATTACTATCACTTCCGAAGAAAAACAAATTGCCAAAAATTTAATTCAAGGAGCGTTCGATGATTTATGGGCAGGTTTAGATTCCACTAAAATTCTTAATTACCACACCAATGATTTTATCATTTTAGAAAATGGTGAGATCTGGGATAATTCTAGAATTATTGAATTTATGCGTAACAGATCTAAATTTATTGATAGAGCTAAAAGAACCAATAAAATGGATTATATCTCTATAGATAAATATGGTCCTTCTATTCAAATTGCATATCACAATTATGCAGAATTTTCTAAAAATGATTCTATCGTTGGGAAAGCCGAATGGCTAGAAAGTGCATTAGCTGTTCCTACAAATGATGGATGGAGATTAAAAATGATGCATTCTACATGGGTTCCCAATAAAGAAAAATAAGAATGAATTTCATTATCATTATTGGAGCACCTGCTACAGGGAAAATGACTGTAGGACAGTCTTTAAGTCAATTAACTGGGTACAAATTATTTCACAATCATATGTCTTTAGAATTGGTAAATCAATTTTTTGATTTTGGTACGGCTCCATTTAAAAATTTAGATAAAAAAATTAGATTTAATATTTTCAATGAAGTTGCTAAAAGCGATTCTAAATGGATTTATTTTTACTTTAGTCTGGGCATTTAATCACAAAGAAGATGAAGAATATGTTGATCAAATAATTGATATATTTAAAAAAGAAAAACATAACGTACATTTAGTAGAACTTAATTGTGATTTATCTGAACGACTTACTAGAAATAAACACCCAAATAGATTGAAACACAAACCTTCTAAAAGAGATATTGAAGCTTCAGAAAAACGATTATTACATCATAATTCTATTTATAGACTAACAAGTAATGAAGGTGAGTTTTCTGATAAATCCATTCTAAAAATCAACAATACCCACTTATCACCGATTGAAGTATCTGAAAGAATTATTGCTCATTACACTTTAAAAACCAAAGCCTAAATTAAGCTTCATTCATTTCTTTTTTTCATTAATTTTATTTATATTAATTTACATGAATATAAATAAATTTTATGGCTAAAGAAAATAGGGATTTTTCAAAATATTTACCTGAAGATATTACCGCTTTATCTTTTGGTGAGCATGTCAGACTAAGACCTCAATTGTATTTTCAAAACTGTTTTGAAAAGCAAAATATAAACGATTTAATCTTTGAAAGTTTATGTCATGCTTTTGATGAATTCCTTGAAGGAAATTGCAAAAACATCCATATAACTTTACATCAAAATAATTCTTTTACCATAAAATACGACGCGGGATTATCTTTAGAAAAATTAAAACAAGAAAACTTAACTCATGCAGAAGTAATCATGACTCAACTAAGAGCTTGTTCTAACCATAAAAAACATTTATCAGTTGGAGATGAATTTTGTGAAATAGGAATGGCTACCATTAATATGATTTCTAATCAATGTATCCTTTCTACAATTCATAAAAATATAAAAGGAGAATTTCTTTTTAGGGACGGAGAAACCATTTCTAAAACATTAACTTTTACTACTGCTTTATATGAGCGCACAATCATTACTTTTGTGCCCAATAAAAAGATCTTTAATAATCTAGGATTTTCCATTGAAAGGATTTTAGAATCTAAAAATAAAATAAAAGAACGATTCCCAAATTTAAATGTGATTATACAGACTGATTTCGATATCGAAACTCCGAAAGATGAAAATTAAACTTATTATCATTATAAGTATTTTTTCTTGTACTTTTATTAGTTGCGCAGGTCTTATTTATCAAATAAATGGTCCAAAATATAAAGACAAATTTGATCCTTTAAGTTACCCTATAGAATTAGAGTCTAATTATTTCGAAGGGATAAGGAGAGTAAAAATGATGGACGGTGATGATATAAAATATTACGTTTATTATAAATTTGATAATGACGGTTATTTCTATAGTTATAGTTCAAAGGAAAAAAGATTAACTAAACTAGAACTCGATTCATTATTTACATTTAAAAATTGGTATATATTTGAAAATGATAGACTAAAATGGGAGATTTATCACGATGCATTTAATGGTTCTAATTTACATATAGGAAAAATATATACAGATTCTATTATTCATTGGCAAATGGGAAATAAAAGAGCATCTATTAATACATATTACAAATTAAAGTAATTGAATATTAACGACTAAAATCGAATTAAAACATAAGATAAATACTGAATTAAAAATGACTAATATTCTTATCTTCCCTGGAACTGATGCATTAGAAAATTATGAGATTCGGAAGAACATCTATCAAAGAGATGAAATTAGAGCAAAAATTTTATTCACTCAAAAAATCATTAAGGATTCTCCTCTTTACCCTAATTATAATTTAGAGCAAGTTATGCTTCAAGATAATGAAGCCTCTCCTATTTGGTTTAAAAAATTGATTCTTTGCTCTTTAGCTGCTCAAGTTGTTATTTATGACAATTACATTAAAGAAGGAAATAAGGCAGATTTTTTACTAGGAATCTCTTTGGGAGATATACCTAGAAATGTCTGCACAGGTGTTGCTAATTTTAAAGAGGCGGTATTAACGCTTTGCAAATTTGCACAATTAGTGGATCAAGAAAATGCTGGATCTTCTTATTTCGTAAGATTGCCTGAACCATTATTTAAAATTGAATCTTCTTTAAAATTCAAAGAGTATGGAATCGGAATTTCAGTTAAGCACAATGAACAATTTTTCTTAATTGCTGGACCGAACAAAAATTTAGAACAATGGCTTACAGTAATAGGAAAACCTTTAAAAATTAAATCTAAATTTATGTATCCTTTTCCTTTGCATTGTGATTTAATGATTCCTGTTGCCAAACAATTACTAGACGATATTACGAAAGCCTGTCATTTTCAACATTTAAAAATACCTTTATACTCTTGTATTACAAGTAAAATCATTTCGAATGAAAAAGAATTAATTGAAGAAACCAACCTCAATATTGTGAAGCCTATTTTATTTACCAAAACAATTGAAACAATTTTGAATCAATTTGAAAAAGTAAACTTTATCAATATTGGACCAGCACCTACTATGCTTAAATTCATTAAAATAATGAATATAAAAGAAAACAATTATTCTCTAACAGATTATTACCAATCTTTCATTTCTAACCATACACTAAATTAAATCCAATTTCACATGAAAAAGATATGGAATATAATTAAAGGTATTTATTACGCATTAATCGTTTTGATTTCACCATCAAAAGGAATAAATGCATTATTAAAAGTAGGAAATTTAATTTCAGAAAGTAAAGCCTTTTTAATTGCTGTAGATCGGATAAAAGAAGATGCCGATGCAGCCAAATTAATTAAAGAAAGATATTC
>JAHDFV010000210.1 GCA_020627985.1 Saprospiraceae bacterium | reverse complement strand
TGAATATCAAAATATTCTAAATCATGTTCTAAAGCGATAATTTCAGGATCAGGACTATTGCTGATGGTTATTATTTTATTGGTATGATCAATTTGAAAATTCATTTTTTCTAAATCGTAGCCAACAGATACTTTCGCCTTTACAATGATTAATGCTTTCTTTTTAAATGAAGGAGAAAACATCGGGAAAATTAAAGGATTATTCGCAAGAGGTTCCCATTTGTTTTCGTGTGCATAAATTTCTGAAAATTGTCCTTCTATAGAAACTAATTTTGCTACTGTTTTAATTTTTTCTAAAAGAACAGAAGAATGTTCTTCGATCTGTGTTGTTGATCGATTCATCCAGGAATAAGTAGCAAGTACTCCTCCCGCAAAAACAAGAAGCAACATACTTCCGTAAATAATATATTTCGTTGCGGTTTTCATCATAATTATTAAAAGCTAAGGTAAGAACGAAATATTAAAAAAGTTGGTATTTAAATAAAAAAGAAAAAGGCAATAAATTTTAATTTATCGCCTTTTTAAAAATAGAGCATCATTTACCTTTTTGCTCGCAAATCAACATAGGCTCTTAAATCTTCCAATTGTTGATCTGTCAATTTTTCTATAGGATATTGTGGCATATAAGCTCTTTTTCCAGCATAAGAGGGTGCACCATATCTTGAAACTTGATAAATAGAATACCGATCATATTTAGGGATATGTCTCCTTAAATGTTGAAAAGTCATTTTGTCATCATCCAATTCATACATAGCGTATTTTTTGGCTTCATGACAATGGAGACAGCTTAAATCATAAATCAATTTTCCATTTTCTGGATGACCCGTTATATTTGAAAAACCTGCTTTAGCATCTTTTGGCGTGATACCAAAGGTTGCAGGGGATGCTTTTAAATATTTTGATTCAATGATTTTTAAAGCTTCAGAATTGTTTTTTCCTTTTTCTGTTTGCTTGATAATTTCCATTTCTGAAGCAGATAAATTCAAGTCTTTTACTTTTAATTCTAAGGACCAATAATAAGCTAATACTGCATCTAATTCCCATTTTTTCATAGGTCGTCCTTGAGCACATTCTACAGCACAAAGTTGTATTGCCTCTCTTAAATCTTTGTGAGATTTTAATATCCTTGGATTGCCATCATATTTCTTTTGATAATCACCATTGTAGAAAGTAGATCGATTCACTGCTCCATAGAAGGTTGTTCCTTGCAAAAAAGAGAGTTGATTTTCTTTTGCAAATTGAAGTCTCGCTTGAGGATCAGCTATAGCTAGATCAGGATCTTCTTTTACAACATTATGACAAGAGATACATTTGAAATGCTTGCTTTGTTGTCTCGTTTTACGTCCGTTAGGTCCTCTTGTTTTTCCTTTAATTACAAGTTCCTTCCCCATACGAACCATATCTTCATCATAATCTAATTCATGTAATGACGGAGCTGCACCCAATGCTTGAGCTATCTTTGAAACAGAGGAATTAGGATTAATTTCTATTTCAGAATTAGATGAAGAAAATCCAGCTAATAAAAATATTAGACCCAATAAGGCACTAAAAATTAATATCTTTTTCATAGGCTAGATT
Source organism: Saprospiraceae bacterium (assembly GCA_020627985.1). Classification (GTDB taxonomy): domain Bacteria; phylum Bacteroidota; class Bacteroidia; order Chitinophagales; family Saprospiraceae; genus JAHDCE01. The sequence continues at coordinate 5,305 of JAHDFV010000210.1, read as the reverse complement.
TTAAAGATTAAAAATTCTAGAAATAGTAAAGGCTAAACGAAATTGTCCATCGAGCCAATTGGTTCTGGTATACGGAATGTAATCCGTTTCTGTGATACCAGTAGCATTCGTAAAGTTAAGTTGAAAAATATGCCCCCCTGTTTCCATTTCTAATCCGACACCAACTGATGGATAAAAACCATTTGATGTAGTACGCATAGCAGAAAATGGATAATTTGCATCTGCTATTAATCCAAATACTTTGCTGATTTGGAATCTAGCAGCTGCTCCTAAATAAAACAAGCCGTTGGTGTCTGGTGCTTTTACGATATTTCGGTGAACATAGCCTGGAGAAATTTGTAGTGAAAAACGCTCTCCGAATTTTCTTCCAATAATCACTTGAGCGGAATAAGCCATTCGATGACCGAATTTGGTAAATTCTTGGATTGAGCCAGAATCTTTAATTTTCTTTTGAGTAGACATGTTGGCGATACCAACGAAAGTCATAGTTACGGGCATTCCTTTTTCAACTGTTTGTCTTAAAAATCGATATTTAACTGTACCGACCATGTTTTGGAATAAACCTTGAGAACCTTTTACTCTTGCTATACCTACACCAATATTATCTGTAATCCCATATTCAGCACCGATTAATATATCAGCAGCATTTTCTAAACCATAAAAAGTTTGCCATCCACCATTCGCACCAACAAGATCACCGAATTTATGACCAATACGAATATCTAATGTTTTCTTCTTAATCGTTTCTGTTGAATGCATGTTGACAATCTTAACAGATTTAAAAGATTGGTACACATATTTTGTAGTAGAATTATCCTGTCCTTGCAATTGGATAAAAAGGAAAAGAAAAAAAGCGATACTTATATTTTTACAATGCATAGATTGATTAAATTTCATTTAGTTTAAAACGTATTAATATTGTGAATATATTACTTGTTCTCAAAAAAGAACGAGAAAGGCAAGAAAAAAATAAAGAATGTATCTGATAGCTGTTAAAGAATAAAAACTTTTCACAAATAACATCTAATTTGATTTGAACTATTCTATAAATTGGAACATTTATAGAATAGTCCGTATTTTTACGAAAAATTTAGAATACAAAAAATAAAAGATATGTATCCAGTAGAATTAACCACACCTATGTCAAAAGATTTGACCGATAGTGGATTTGATGGTTTAACCACAGCTGAACAAGTAGATGATGTTTTAACTCAGAAAGAAGGAACCGTTTTATTGGTTGTGAATTCTGTTTGTGGTTGTGCTGCGGCGAATGCAAGACCAGGTGCAAAGATGGCTATGGAAAATGAAAAACGACCTAACAAGGCCGTAACGGTTTTTGCAGGCGTAGATAAAGAAGCCGTGAATAAAGCAAGAGAACATATGTTGCCTTACCCTCCTTCTTCACCATCTATTGCTTTATTTAAAGATGGGAAATTGGTACATTTCTTAGAAAGACACCATATAGAAGGTCGTTCTTCAGAAATCATAGCAGCGAATCTTAAAATGGCATTTGATCGCTATTGTTAATTGATCAATATTAATTGAAAATGAAACCCCATTCCTGGAAATAGGAATGGGGTTTTTTAGTTAAATAAAACAAATAGTTTGCAAATATATTGCTTAAATGAAACTATTTGTTTTATATTGTGGTTGTAATAATAGTCAACTTCAAACAAGAAGTTGTAATTCACTTTTAAATTATTTCGCCATGTATTCAAAAATTCATTTAAAAAACGAACCTCAAAAATTCATCTCATTTGGATTTATATTTAAAATTTCATTGTTTTTACTCTTCGTTTATTTCTTTTTAAGTAAGGATATTAATTTTCAAGTCAATTTTAATTCTCCTTTTGCTCAAGAAACGGAAAATCAAAATCAAGTTGAAGAAGTTGTTCCTGTACAAGGAATAGAGAATCCTATTGAGCCGACTTCAAAATTTTCGTCTTTAACTTCATTCTTTTCGCAGAAAAAAGAAAAGAAACAAACGAAATCAATCTATTTAGACGAAATCTCTGAAGAGGACATTCAAAAGTATATCAAACGATTTTCAAATGTAGCGATTAGCGAGAGAAGGAAATTTGGAATTCCTGCTTCCATTACACTTGCAAATAGTCTGCTTCAGAGTGTAGCGGGTCATTCTGAAATGGCAGAAAAAGCCAATAATCATTTTCATGTTCCTTGTAATGGAAACTGGGATGGAATGATGATCGATATCAACCAAAAGTGTTACCGTAAATATGAAAGTGCTTGGGCTGGTTTTAGAGGACATAGTCGCTATATTTCAACAGAATTTTCTTCATTGAAAGCAATAGGGACTACGGACTATAAAGCTTGGGCGAAAGGATTGCAACAAATGAAATATAATCAAGATAAAAACTTAGGTCAAAAATTGATTCAGCTTGTAGAAAAATATGATCTAGATCAATTTGATGCTTAAATATTGTTATTTTATTTACCAATTTATTCTTCTAATCCCGCTAATACATTTTCCTGAAAATGTAATGATCCAAAGCCCATAAGCATCAATATTAGTGTTGCTATTATTAGCATTCTTTGTGTTAAAAAGTAATTCGAATGTCCAGTTGGAATCATTAGCTGAAAAAGAATTGTCCAAGATTTGAACTGTATTCAAAAAATCAAAATGCAGTTGATTTTCATTTGCATTAAAATATCCAGATTTTAATGCAAATGAAGTTAATGGTATAAAACTTTTTTGAATAAAATCGTTTAAATTGATTTCTAAGAAATCAATAAAATGAGGTACATGTTTCCAATTTTTTTCATTGAAATTTTGTTTATCAAGATCAATTGAGAATTCAATATTGCTGAATTCCCCAAAATTATTCACTTTACCAACCCATTCTCCTTCGTCCCTTGAAAAAAATAATTCGAAATTTTTAGATTTTATATGCCGAGTCTTATTCATTTAAAATAATGAAGTGATTTAAGAACATAATGTTAATTCCTTTGCAAGTCATTGAAAAACAATACCGATAGCTATCGGTATCAGCTTTTTATCCATCCATAGCTATCCCGATAGCTATCGGGAATGAATCTCAAAAAGAGCTTCATCTTGTTTTTCAAGCACTTACAAATCATTTTAACTTTAGTTTTTAAATCACTTCAATATACTAAACATAAGTATCTACAAATTGAGCAAATACTTTTTTGTGAAGTTCAATATCCATGTTGGGAGAAAGGGCAACTCGAACGATATAATCTTTGTCTGCTTCTTTGGTTGTTCCTTGAGTTGACGTAGCAGGTATCGTCCAGTAGCATCCTTTTAATTGACCATAACTAACACAGTGTTTACTTTCATTAGGAATTTCTTGAATCATTAATGAAATTAATTTATGATTTAAGTCTCTTTTATAGGATTCTCTTTCTTCTTTGGTTTTTCCTTTTGTAGGAAGATCTAATGAAAAAACAGAAGGAGTGAATCCTTTTTCGGCTAATTCTTCAGAAACAAAATTGATTTTAGATTCAGGTAATATTTCTTGTATGAAATTTACAAATGATCGAGTGTTTTTATAGGCATCGTTAATTCTTTGATGCATTGAAGGGAACTGCTGGGATAATATTTCTATTTGATAATTAGTAGCAACATTATCACAAAGTAAAAGATGCAATTCTATTTTATCCAATAAAATTCTTGCTTCTTTATTGACTAAGCAAAAACCAGCATTACATAATCCTCCACTAGGGAATTTTGAGCCACTAATGTACGCTACAGTTTGAACCTTTGATAAAATATCATCTTCACTTAAAAATGATAAATTAGGGCAAAACGTTTGATCTAAAATAAAAACGGGATCAATGGCGGTTTTGCCTGAATTCGTTTTTCTTACTCTACTTAAAGTTTCTTCTAAAAGTAAAAGATCGGGCACTTCAACTCTAGGGTTGGTTGGTATTTCAGCAATAATGAAGGGAATGGCATCTTCTTGTGCAATTTTTTCTAAAAGGATATCTAAGCTTTCAACCATTTCATGATCTCCATCAACGAGTAAGTCAAGTATTTCAACGTGATCTAAACAAGCAGCAACTCTTCGAGCTTGATCATTTGTTCCTCCATAACAGTTTGATGGAACTATAATTTTGATTTTTTTTCCATTATGATTTTCATGAGCATAATGGATGAGCCCCATTGTTATAGCATATTGAATGGATAAACCACTTGAAGCTAAAAGTGCTTTTGTTTTTGTACCCGTTACTTCTTTTATGGTTTTTAAAAACTGCGTATTGTATAAGTCAATGCTTTTCTTTTTAATGGAAGTAGAATCCTGAATAATAACCTTTAAAGCTGCAAGACAATTATCAGGTGTCATTGCAATAGTTTCTCTTCTTCTAACATGTTGAATCTTTGAAATATAATCTTGATTTTTTTCTCCATTTATCATAACAATACTACCCGAGCAGGAATGAATGTTAATGAGGAAGTCAATAGAAATATCATTTAACTGGCTAGGAAGTTTAAAGTCAGAAATCTTGTCTTCTTGAGATATATAAATGATACTGCCTTTAAATGGAATATAGTTTTCTAATGAATCAATGTTTATTAGCTCAAAATCATAATTGTAAATATCTCGAATCACCTTTACATCAAAGTATCTAGGTAATTCTCCTTTATAAAGAATTTGAGTGCTTTTCTGATCCAATAAATTTTTCCTTAGAATAGCTAAAATAGGAATGGTCTTAGAAGAAAAACTAATGACATTATTAGATTTAATTTGATTGACTTTAGCGATGGCCCATTCTAATATGCAAGATAAAGGATGGCCTAATCGAATGTAGTCAAAAGCTGTAGGTAATTTATTTAGTGAGACGAGGTCTGAATTGTCTTGATGATATAAGGTTTCAAATTGCTCTAAGAATTGAGTTTTAGCTAATTTTTCTTCATATATATCAAGGCGATGTGTTGTGAGTTTCAACCAATCACTAGGGATATTTTCTATTACATTTTTAATGTAAGCAACCATTTTACCACCTTCCATAACTTTTCCTTTTAAATCGGGCGGAATATACATGAATTAGATTTATTCTAATAGGCATTAATAGGAATAGTTTTCATAGCATGTGAAATCACGTCATTAGCTATATATTAGCATTCAAATAGTTAAAGAGCAGAAGAAATGAAATTCGAAACAAAAGTTATACATGCAGGGATAAAACCTGATCCTTTTTCTGGAGCAGTAATGACTCCAATTTATCAGACATCTACCTATGTTCAAAAAGCGCCTGGTGTTCATAAAGGCTATGAATATGCAAGAACCAAAAACCCAACAAGAACGGTCTTGCAAAATAATTT
>JAHDFV010000006.1:15994-37748 GCA_020627985.1 Saprospiraceae bacterium | reverse complement strand
TTTCTGCAAATGTAATTGTTACATCTGTATCACAATTATCACTTGCTGTAACTGTTGTTGATGCAGCTGGAATATTATCACACTCTACTGTAACATCAGCAGGTATGTTTGCTAATACTGGATCGGTTGTATCTTGTACAGTAATTGTTTGTGTTGCTACATCTGTATTACCACAATTATCTGTAGCTGTCCACGTACGTTCTATTATGTAAGAATCTGTACAAATTCCTGGATTAATATCTTGAACCATCGTAATTGTAACATCTGAATCACAGTTATCGGTTGCTGTAACTGAAGTAGACGCAGTTGGTATATTATCACATTCTACTGTAACATCTGCAGGTATATTCGCTAGAACTGGATTAGTGGTATCTTGAACAGTAATCGTTTGAGATTCTATGTCTGTATTTCCACAATTATCTGTAGCTGTCCAAGTTCTTGTTATTGTATATGTATCAGTACAAATTCCAGGCGAAGTTGTTTCTGCAAAAGTAATTGTTACATCTGCATCACAATTATCCGTAGCCGTAACTGATGTTGATACTGCTGGGATATTATCGCATTCAACTGTAATATTTGGTGGAATATTTGCTAAAACTGGATCAGTTGTGTCCTGAACAGTAATCGTTTGAGATTCTACGTCTGTATTTCCACAATTATCTGTAGCTGTCCAAGTTCTTGTTATTATATAAGAATCTGTACATACACCTGGTGTAGTTGATTCAGCAAATGTAATTGTTACATCAGCATCACAATTATCTGTTGCTGTAACTGAAGTTGAAACAGCAGGAATATTACTACATTCTACAGTAACATTAGCTGGAATATTTGCTAAAACTGGATCAGTTGTATCCTGTACAGTGATCGTTTGAGAATCTTGATCTGTATTACCACAAGCATCTGTAGCTGTCCATGTACGAGTAATTGTATATGAATCTGTACATACCCCTGGTGTTGTTGACTGTGTGAATGTTATATTAACATTTGAATCACAATCATCTGTTGCAGTAGGTGTAGCAGGAGCTGGAACAGCATCACACTCTACTGTAATATTAGAAGGAATTCCAACTAGAACTGGATCTACAGTATCTATAATTGTAAATGTTGCTGTTGTAGTATTTGTATTATCACAAGCATCTGTTACAGTAAAAGTTACTGTAGCAGAACCCGTATTACCACAAGCATTATTTAAACCTGTGAAATTATTACTCCAAGCAAGAGAACAACAAACATCTGTTGCTGTAGCTCCACCATTATTATTCAACCATGTATTTAGTTGATTAAGGCTACCACTATTACATTGAACAGTTTGACCTGAAGCAGGAGTTACTATTGTAGGAGGAGTAGTATCTTCAATAGTAAAAATAGCTGAAGTAGTCGTTTCATTACCACAATCATCTGTAGCTGTAAATTCAACTGTAGTTGTACCTGTATTTGCGCAAGATAAATCTCCAGCACAACAGCCCATAACAGCAAGTTCATCTATTTCCCACATACTACAACCTGGGTCTGAAACATTTGCTGGATTATATGATAACATTTCAAAATTTAATGTTATTGGACCTGTTACATTTAAGTTTACAGGAACAGTTGTATAAGTCCAAGTAGTAGATACACCTAAACCTGTTTGTAAGAATAATTCTGTTCCATTACCATCTGTAATTCTAACGCCAAACTCTTGAGGATTAGCATTATACCCAGATTGCCCTATACATTCCATAGTAGGATCAGATTGTTGGTAAAATTCTAGAGTAGATAAATCTAAAACGTCACCAGCCCCAAGTGTAATTGACCATTCTAATGCATCGCCACTATTACTTACCCATGTTGGAGAATCTTGATCATCAAAACACACAAACTCACCACTAATTCCTCCACTTGAAGAACAAGAATTACTAGAAGAAACAGATCTAAAAATATTAGAAACTGAAATACTATTGCATCCTCCTGGGTTTGTTTGTGAAGGCCAACCACCTTCATCCAATAATCCAGGAACACAATTTTCCATATTCCATAATGCTAAAGCAGTAGGAGTACAATTTCCAATACCATTATTACATGTTGCAACTTGATTAATTACTTCACTTGTCCAAGTTACTGAACTACAATTATCATTAATAATTGCATTACCATTGTTAGCTATCCAAGTGTCATAATCATTGGTGTTTCCCGTACCATCACATTCTACAGTCAAGTTTTGAGCTGGAGTTTGAATAGCAGGATCAGTAGAATCTATAACAGTAATTGTTTGAGATTCTACATCTGTATTACCACAATTATCAGTTGCTGTCCAAGTTCTTGTAATTGTATAGTTTCCTGAACAATTTCCAGGATTAGTTGAAGAATTAAATGTAATAGTAACATCTGAATCACAATTATCGGTAGCATTAATATTAATAGGCACACTTGGAATTGCACTACATTGAACAGTAGTATTACCTGGTATATTAATTAATTGAGGATCTGTTGTATCCTGAACTGTAATTGTTTGTGATTCTGTTACTGAATTATTACAGACATCTGTTGCTGTCCATGTCCTTACAATGATATAATTATCATCGCAATTTCCAGGGTTAATAGATTGTGAAAAGTTTATCTGAATATTATCATCACAATTATCTGATACTGTAACATTGTTAGGTACTGCAGGGACAGCATCACATTCTACTGTAACATTATTAGGAACATTAGATATTATTGGGTCTGTATTATCTACAATAGTAATTGTTTGAGTATGAGTTGCTGTATTACTACATTCATCAGTTGCAACCCATGTTCTAGTTATTGTGTAATCATATTGAGCACATCCTGTACCTTGCGTATCTGTCTGAGTAAATGTAACATCTACATCATCATCACAATTATCAGAAACAGCAATAGCTAATGGCGGTGCAGGTATCGGATTATGACATTGAATAGTAATATTACTTGGTGGATTATCAAATGTAGGGTCATCATTATCTACTACATTGATGGTAATTTGACTTGTTGAACAACAGCCAGTAGAAACATGATTTCCAGCGCTTTCGTTAATACCCCAACATATATCATATTCAAATACATATACTCCACAAGTTGTTGGAGTAATATCAAAATCACCTCCATTAGAACCCAAAACTGGTCCTCCATCTCCTGGACCACCTGGTCCTGAAATTTTAGTTAAATTTTCAAAGATTAAGTTATCTGAACCAGATGAAGGATCCATACATGCAGTTTGTTGATCTACACAAATCCATACTGCTTCAAAAGGACAAACTGTTACATCAGCATGAGGTTGAGGAGTTGGAGGCGTACAATCAATAAAGATATTTTGAGAATCCGTTACAGTATTCCCACAATCATCAGTTGCAGTCCATGTTCTTACAATTGCTCCATTAGAACAAGTTTGTAAAGGATCTCCAACTTGTGTCATTGTAACTGTTGGAGTAGAACAATTATCTGTAGCTGTAATATTTGGTGGAGTTGGTAAAACATCACCACAAATTAATGTTATATCTGAAGGAATAGCACTTGTAAAGACAGGATTTTCATCATCATCCATATCAATTGTTAAAACACCTTGATCTGAACAAGAAGGATTACTGTCATTATACACTTCGTAAGTTATTGTAACCGAACCACAAAAAATAACTCCTGGAGTATAAGTTACAATACCACTACTACTTATTGTAGCAGAACCTGTTGAAGGTTGTGAAATGATTGTGTAAGTAGGGTTATTTAAATTTGTATCATTGCCTGATACATTATAGTTGAATGCATTCGTTTGTGGACAATGTTCATACATATCATTATTTGCTACAGGTAGAGCTGTATAATTAATACATACTTCATTAGTTGTTTCCCAAGTTGAACAAGAGAACGTTCGACTTTCTCTTCTGAAACAACATCCTGCATCAGAAGCAGGTACATTATAAGTATAGCCACTTGCTCCAGAAATCACTTGCCATCCTGAACCACAATTCTTTTGCCATCTATGTTCAGACCAAGTTATATCATAATTAGGATTTGAAAATGATGGAGATGTAATATTTTGTATAGTATACCCATTGAATGTACCACATATTTCTTGTGTTGTACCAATTTCTCCTGGATCTACATCGCCAGCAACATGAATATCAGATACATTAGAAAATACCCAGTCATCACAACCTGCACATCTAGCTCCTCTTTGATACCACATAGAAACGCTTAATGAGCCTGGGCAATAATCCTCACCCGTTGCACCAGAAATTGGAGAAAAAGAAGGAGCATTTAATGTTTTCGCGAACCATTGATATTCTATACCATCATCACATAAACTAGAAACATTAGTACCATTTAAACAACCTCCATTACAATCACTTGCTGGTAAAGCAGAAGAACAAGATGGAGAATCTCCAGCTTGACATAAAATGAATAAATTTGTTATTTGTCCTGGATTATTTAAGTCATCGCAGCAATTTAAATCATTCGTTATTGTGATTTGATTAGAAGATACCCAATTTGAACATGAGAATAATCTTACTCTGCGTTCGTAAATACAAGAAGAATTTCCAGCCATTTCTGAACTAGATATATAATAACCCGACCAAGGTGAACCGAATAAATCATTTTCTAATACTTCCCAAGCACCACCATCACATTGCCTTCTCCATTCATATTCTACATAATCAAAATTAATATCAGAAGGGTTAGAATTGGAAGGAATACTTACTACACCAATAGTATATCCATTAAAACCATCACAACTATCATAATCATCTTCAATCGTTCCACCTGTTGTAATTGGATCTTTAACATGTACATCTGTATCACCAGTATATTCATAGTCACAATCATCGCCACATCTAGTACCTCTACGATACCATTTTGAATCAGAATGAAATTGTGGAGGAAAATTTTGAGAAGTTATTCCTGTATCTTGCCAAGTCCAACCATTACCTGACCACTTTACTTGCCACATATATTGTGGCGGATTACCATTTGAACATGTAGCCGCTGATCCTATTATATTTCCAGAAGCTGGATTAGGACCACAAGCTGAACATCCGTAGCAATCATTAGAATGATACCAAGTAGAACAACTTGGTGTACCAGGACCACATGTTACATGTAAACCTGAAATATCATTATTTGAAGGAGAAACACAACAAGAAGAACCATCGATAGTAACTTGATCAGTAGCCTGACAGCCATTTGCATCTGTAGCAACTACTGTATAAGTGCCCGATACAAGTCCAGAAATAAAACCTGTTGTTTCTCCCGTATTCCATAAGTAAGATACAAAACCATTTGCATTATATAATGTAGTCCAAGCAGTACCACTACCTTCTTCACAATCAAAGTCACCATTAGCAGTAACTACCATTTCACATGGACAAGAAGAATCTACAAAAACTTGAGTGACATCACTACATAGACCAGAAGCATCTGTAGCAGTAACCGTATAATAACCACCTGAAGTAACAAATACTGATTGTCCTGATCCTCCATTACTCCAATTATAAGTGTAAGAACCAGTGCCACCCGTTGTATTAGCTGAAAGTGTTGCTCGATTTAAAGAACAATCATATTCTGAAGAATTTGCTGTTACATTTAAAATACATTCATTGCCACCGCCGCCACCGCCGCAAGTTGTACAATCATCTATATTTATATTAAATGTTTTTGATTTGGTTAATGCTCCTCCACATCCAGTTGCATTAACAGTAATTGTATTAGAACCACAATCAGAAAATGAAACATTCGCAAAATTTAAATTTGAAGATGTTGTTATATTTCCAGTTGAACTCCATGAGTAAGAAACATTATTTTCATTTTGAATTGAAAAATTATAAGACGTATTACATGAACCATTACTCCTTTCATTAGTTGGTATTAATCCAAAATTACATCCTGACACTGTCTCTGTGGTCGTACCATATTCTTGAGTACAATTCACTATCCGAACTTTTCGAGATACTGTGTAACTTCCACAACTATATTCGTCTGGGATCGTGAGAGAAAGAGAAGGACTATTTGGTATGAAGCCTGTAGAAACTAAAGGACAGCCTCCTCCATTACCTGTAGCTTGCAGATTATACTCTAAAGTACAACCAGGCATAGTTGCAGGGCAAGAAGGTGTGAAAGAATCAGTCGCAGTAATCACAAAAGATCCTGAAGAAGTTGACGTAGATAAATTCACACTTCCAGGAGGAATCGTTTGACATTGAGAAACTACTTCTCCTAAATTAATAGAAAAGAAAATTCCTATTAGTGTAATAAATTTCAAGTAATTACCCAATTGAGGTGAATTAGCTTGGATACTCTTTACGATTTTTGAATTCCAACAAGACGCTTCTGTGTTATCACAAGTAGCATCATTTAAAGTTGTAGTAAAATTAGTCTTCATAATCAATCAAGATGTTAGTAAAAAAAATCTTAGTTCTGTTTATATTCAAAGTTGTGACTTTCAAAACAACAATTGTCACATTTACTAGAAACGTAATGTGTCGTTGCTCAAATCGACTTTTACCTGTTATTTCGGTCACAACTATTAAGCCAACATTATGAAAATCATTAACATGAGTTTTTATTTCATTATGGGTTTGATATAAACTCATAATTAAAAACCATAATATATTGACTCTCAGTAAACTGTAATATTTCAATTGATATTTATCGGTATCGCCGAGGCCAAACGAATTTCTGTAGTTTTTTTTCAAATTGCTTAAGCAATACATGAAAAAAAAACAGCAGATATAACAGGCTACTTATCAAATAAGTAACTTGCTTGTCCAGCAAAAAGGGGGAAATAAAGACGGGAGTTTAAGTGCAATTCCTTGAAAACAAGGCGTTTATTCAATACAAACATACGATATTTTTATAAAATAAATTGAATTTATCTACAATAAATATCTGTTAATGAGACGTATTAACATTCGAAAGTAACACATTTTAATGTAAAAATTTGATTTACAGTAATTTAAACATCACAAGTATTAATAATGGTTATACGAAAAAATAAATTTTGGCTGTCACAAAAAAAAATAAAATTGTCTTGACAACCATATTTGCTAGTTATAACGTTCTTTTTGGAGGTTTTGTGAGGGAAATATGAATTTAGATTCTTAGATATTTAGATTCTTAGATATTTAGATATTAAAAAAGAGTTCTTACATAAAATAAAAAAGCGGTATCAAACTTAATTGATACCGCTTTAATATTTTACTTGAGGATATTATAATTTACCTCCGTCATGTTCATCTTGCCAAACTTTCAGCTCATCCCATTTCTCTTCTGCACACATCTTAGCTTGTAATGGCCATGATCCTGGATCATGCATTCTGTATCTACTTCCTGCTGCTTCAAGAATTTCTTGTAATTTAGAAACTTCCGTTTCTGCCAATTCAGCAAAAGTTTCAATTCCTGCATCCTTAATTAGTTGACTAATTTTTGGACCAATTCCTTCTATCTTTCTGAAATCATTTTCGATTCCTTTCTTTTTAGCTTTTGGAGCAGGTTTATCTTCCTTAGGCGTTTCAACAACAGGTGCTGCAGCTGCTAAAGGAGTTTCATCTGCTTTAGGTTTTTCTTCTTTTACAGGAGCTGCTGCTTTTGGAGCCTCAGGTGCTTTTGCAACTGGTTTAGCTTTTTTAGCTTTCACTACTTTTTTAGGTGCTACTTTTTCTGCTACTCCACCTTCTGGTAGAATACCTACAAAAGTACGACCTTTTCTTCCTTTAGAGAAAACAACAGTACCATCGATTAATGCATGAAGGGTAAAATCTTTACCCATTCCTACGTTTAATCCTGGATGATATTTTGTTCCTCTTTGGCGAACGATGATATTACCTGGCTTAGCCACTTGACCACCGTAAAGTTTTACGCCGAGACGTTTACTATTACTGTCACGTCCGTTATCCGTACTACCTACACCTTTTTTATGTGCCATTTTTTCAGACTTTAGACTCTAGATAAATCTAGATTAATTTTAAAATATTGTTTACTTGATTAATAGTTCCGGAAAAGATTATCCAGCGATACTATTAATTTTGATTTTAGTAAAAGATTGGCGGTGGCCATTCTTTTTCTTATATCCTTTACGACGTTTCTTTTTGAAGACAATTACTTTATCTCCTTTTACGTGCTGCAGAATAGTAGCATTAACAGTTGCACTCCCCAAAGTAGGTGTCCCTACTTGAACAGTACCGCCATTATCTACTAAAAGCACCTTATCGACTGAGAGGCTATCGCCTTCTTCTGCGTTGAGCCGGTGGACGAAAATCTCTTGTCCTTCCTCAACTTTAAATTGTTGACCGGCAATCTCCACAATTGCAAACATTGATACTAAATTTTAATGGTTTCTTTAAAAAGTGGTGCAAAGATACAAATGTTAGTGAATTTATCAAATTGATTTGCATCTTTACTTATTTAATAGCATACAAAGGAAAAGAGAATTCAAAGGTTATAATTCTCTTTTCCTTTTAAAAGTTCCTTTAAGGTTCACAAACAAATATATTATCTACTCTAAATGTGGTTGTGTTTGCACTTGAAGTTCCTTCATATTTAAAAGCTACAACACCATTACCCCCAACTGGCAGATTGATATCGCCAGAGTTAACTCTTTCGTAATTTGAATTACTTGAACCAGGTAAGTTTGCTGACAGTTGGGACCAATTGGCATTTTCAACATCTCCCGCATAATCTGAAGAGAACCAAATTGAAAGACCATCATGCTCATAAAATGCTAATTCTGATTCAAATGAGAAGACCATTTGTGTTGTTAAATCTAAAGAAGGTGAAATCAACCAAGCTTCATTCGCTGCTGATGATGCTTGATATGATTGCATTCTTGCGAATGAATCTCCACTGAATTCATCGTAAACCCATTGTTCTGTACCTACAACAGCGACATTTGACCATCCTATTTCATTTATGGGATCATATTGAACACCTCCAGTAAAATCTTCTTCAACGATGCAATCTCCAGTTGGAGGATTTACTACAGTCCCATTGCATCTTTCTCCTGTCATTTCAGATACATCATTTAAATCTCTAATAAATAATTGTAAGCTTCCTCCAAAAGCTCCAAGAATACCTGTTATGTTTCCATTACCTTCTGGAGTAAGATCTCCTGCGAAATCTGAATATCCACTTGTTCTTAATAACATAATATTACCTGGACAATCTTTAATGTTTCTATTTACAGATTGTAAATTTATATTATCGGCAAATGAAACTCCTGTTTCACCATCAATAAATTCTACTCCTTCAAGTGTTATAAGGCGATTTACATCATCAAAACTGAAACTATTTATTGTACCAGACATTGGAGTAACGAATTGATCTTTTGCGCCTTTAAGAATAAATTGATCTGCTAAATTTTCTTCTATTCCACCTAATCGGTCATTTCCATTATCATCTTGATAAATACTTCCTCCAATTTCATAAGTACCTGGAAGGGTTTCATTATCAAAATCAGAAGGAAACTCATCAATATATAATCCCTGGCATTTTACAAAAAGTTTTCTACCTATTGGATATTCATTATTAAAGTCCGTAAATTCTAGTATTAATTTAATACCACCAGAAGCATCTTCCATCACTAATTCTTTATAGTAATTTCCAGAAGCGTCATCAGCTGTAACGACTCCTTCTATTACCACATCATCTGTAATTTGAGTAATTCCAAAACCATTGTGTAATCCTTTGACTTGAGCTATGGTTGAATTCGGTGTAATATCCGCAATTTCACCATCTCGAGGGGGCTCATCAAAATCTTGATCTACACAAGAATTAAATAAGAAAATAAATGCAGAAAAAATTAAAACAATGATTGAAAAATTAAATGTCTTTTTCATTTTAAAATATTTTTGAAATTAATCTTTTTAAAAAATTAGATTAATTAATTATTATTCAATTTAATCGAAATAAATAAATTACTTAATTAGTATTTAAATGTTATGCTTGCGAAATAATTAATTCCATATGCGTAATAATATCTGCTTGGAAATTTATCTATTTCTTCACCATCGAATCTTAATTGTTCAAATCCTCCAGTAATAAAATTTCTATTATTTAAAACATTATTTACGCCTACCGTTAAATAAATAAAATAATAATTTTTTATTTTAAATGATTTCCCACCAAATAAATCTAGAGAAAATTGTGATGCTAATTTTTCTTGATCAATAGCCGTTGTCCATTCTTCAGAATTATAATCGATTGGTTCAACAGCTGTTGCTGTTCTTCTATCCGGATTAAAAGATAAATACATTTCATCAAAATAATTAAAGCTAATATTTGCGAACCAATATTTAGCTGAATTATAAGATGCACCTAAAGAAAATGCTCTTTGTGGTGTACCAGAAACATAAAAGTTTTTTTGATAAATTGTTCTACCTTCTGCCAATATTTCTGATGAATTATCTTGGGTGATATAAGCTTGAGGTCTATTGGTAAATGTGTATTGTCCTATTGATGCCACACCGTTTAATGTTAAGCCTGCCATTACTTTTACTTCAGCGGCTAATTCAATACCAAAATGTTGTTTATCAATCCCTGTAAGTGTATAGTTTACAAAGGCTTGCTCTCCATCATGATAAAAACTTCTCGTATCGATTCCATCTTTAAATTTCGAATAAAAAGCTGTAGCTCTTGCTTTAACTTTAGGAGATTTCATGTAATATCCTCCTTCAGATGTCAATATCTTTTCACTTGTTAAATTCGGTGCAACTTCATCTCTTGTTCTTGGAGAAAGATAAGCATTTCTATATGAAGGCGGGCGTTGTAAATATCCTGCATTTGCGAATAAATAATTACGTCCATTTACTTTATAAGTAATTCCTGCTTTTGCCCCTAAATCAAAAAATCTTTGTTTTTCAGACTCTCCTAAAGAGCTTTCTGGAAAACGACCATTTTTATAATTTCCTGTTCTCCAAAAAGTAGTTTGACCTCCAGTTAAAGACATAAAAATATCTACTTTATCTAAGCTTAATTGTTGTTGTAACCAAAGCCCTGTTTTAATTATATTTGAATCATAATTATAACCAAAGGATTCTCCTTCTCTTACTACTCTATTTGGGTTATCTAAATCATTTTGTAGAGCATTTGGATCATCTGGAAAATCTCTTTCACTAAATCTGTCTGTATCTAAAAAGAATTCTCCTCCTAATAAATCATTTAATACTTTATGATTTTTTGTTTTTTGCCAGCGATAAAAATAACCTGCATTTATTTTTATATTATCACCGTATGCTTTATTATATACAATATTTAAATCTGCTTTTTTCTTATCGTATCTTCTTTCTTCAATTATATATTTTGATCTTAATCCTGTAACAGAATTTCCTTCAATTCCATTTACATTATTAATTGTTTCTGGTGCAGAATTCCAATTCGTATTATATAAATAAGTCCAATCAATTTGACGCAAGTTTTCATCATTTTCCATAGCAGAATAAACTGCTTGAGCAGTAACTGGATCATCAACATAACTAGGTAAATGGCGGTAATAATCTGGTCTAGGATCTCTTGCATTATTCCAGTCTAAAGCTGTTGAACCATTTCTACCAAATTGGTAAGAAATTGAAGTGCTTAATTTAGATGTTTCATTGATGTCCCATTTGTGTTGTAAAATAGAAATAGGTTGATGTGATTTCCCAACCCGAGTATTTCTTTTTTCACCATTTTGATAGCCCCAATATGGATTATAATAATTGGTTCCAGCTATATCATACATTTCTTGAACACTCGCTCCTGATCTACCTCTTGAAGTAGGCGATCCAAAAATATTGAATGCTAAAGATTGGTTCGCAAATTTCTTTTCTACACCTAGAAAATAAGACCAAGAATCATAAAATGATCCTTCAATATATCCTTCTTTTGCCCATCTTCTAGAACCAGAAATTGTTACAGCCCAGCCATTACTTAATGTAGGTGAATATACGCCCATTAACCTATGAAAATAGGAACGGTTTGAACTCGCATAACTAATTCTTGCTTGTTTTCTTTGAGCAGAAGCTCTAATATCCATATTAGATGCTCCATTAATGCCACCGTGTGAGAATTCGGAAGCATTTAAGCCAAAGATTGTTTCCCTGGACCTAAACACATCATTTAATCCACCCCAAGCAGACCAAAAAGTACTTCCCGTCTCTAGATCATTCATGTATGCTCCATTGATAAAGATATCAGTGTTATTATTATCATAGCCTCGAATCTTAAATCGAGAAATTCCCCAATTGAAGGCAGCTACATTGGAGAAGATGTCTCTTGAGGCGGTTAAAAGCCCCGAAACATTCTCAAAATCACCTTCTGTCTCCAGTTCAGATTCAGATAAGGTTAATATAGGTATGCTTGTTGAACTATTGGGAATAGAATCTGCTGGTGTAATATCATCTTGTGCGAAAGCAGAAAACGACAGAAACAACAACAAAGTAAAGAGTTGAATGTGTTTCATATAAGTGTAGTTCTTTTTTAAAAACGTTCAAAATTAGCAATTCGCAGCGTATTATATTGCCAAGAACTAAATTAATTTCTGCTAAATTTAAACTATCTATAATAAGATTTAGCAATTAATTAGGAGAAATAAAGTCTGCTAATAGATATATTTGTTCAAAATCTAATACATGAAACAGTTTACTTTTCTACTCTTCTCTTTCTTACTCATTGTAAATCAATCTTTTGGACAAAAAGATAAGCAATACAAAGTGAGTGTTGTGGGCTTTTACAATTTTGAAAACTTATTTGATTTAGAAGATGATCCTGACAATTGGGGGGATGATGAATTCACTCCTAAAGGGAGAACTCAGTGGACAAAGAAGAAGTATGATATCAAAATGAGTAATCTTGCTGATGTGATATCTGATCTTGGAACAGAAATGACTCCAGATGGCATTTCGATTCTAGGCACAGCTGAAATAGAAAATAAAGCCGTTTTGGAAGATCTTGTTCAACAGAACAAAATAAAAGATAGAAATTATCAAATTGTACATGAAGATTCTCCTGATCATAGAGGTATTGATTGCGCATTGATCTATAATCCTAAGTATTTTACATTGAAGAAGCAAGAATCTTTAAAGGTGATTTTACGTGAAACAAATGGAGATATTGCTACCAATGACAAAGGTGAACCAAAAGGAACTAGAGATATCTTGTATGTACATGGTCTATTAGATGGTGAACCTATACATATTATGGTGAATCATTGGCCGAGTCGAAGAGGTGGTGAAAAAGCGACTCAACATTTGAGAAATGCTGCAGCAATGGTTTGTAAAGAAAAAATGGAAGCAATTCAAAAAGAAGAGCCTAATGCTAAAATCATGGTGATGGGTGATTTAAATGATGACCCAACAAGTCCTAGTGTCAAAAAAGTATTAAAGGGTAAAAAGAGTGAAGATAAAGTTTTAGAGGGAGACATGTTTAATCCTTTTTATAAGCCATTTAAGAAAGGGAATGGAACGTTGGCTTATCGTGATGCATGGAGTTTGTTTGATCAAGTATTGATTACTCCATCTTTATTAAAGAAAAAAGAAAACGAAGGGTTCTTTTTTCATAAAATTAGAATTTATAATGAGAAATATTTAGTTCAAAAAAATGGAAAGTATAAGGGTTACCCTTTTAGGACTTTTAGTTTTGGAGAATTTCAAGGTGGATATTCAGATCATTTTCCAGTTTATAGTATTTTCTTGAAGGAGGTTAAAAAATAGAATCAATAAATTTATTAAAAATCCCGAATTTTGATTGTTCAAGATTCGGGATTTTTTTATACTTAATTTAAATATTAATAACAATAAATTACAAATCGTTTACATTTTTTTCAAACTCATCAATTCTCACTTTAGATATTTTAGCAGATATATTATTTTCTAGTATCACCGAATTATTAGATTTATTGAAGGACAATATTTTATTTAAACTAATAATCCACGACTTGTGAGATCTAAAAAACTTATGTCCTTCTGGAAAAACATTTGCAAAATAAGCTAAGGGTTTACTTACTACTAATTTTTTATTTCCTTTTAAATAAACACAACTTCATGAACACAAAAAGTGCGACATTCTGTTTCTTTAGGTATAACATCTTTAATATAAACAGATCTATTTGGAATAATGTGAATTCCATTATTAAAAGTACCTAAAAGTATTTTTCCTTCTGTACCTAAATTAATATGAGAAATAAATTGTTCTGGAAACCAAAATTCTTTTTGTATGATATTTTTCTTATCAACATTTACAAAATTTAAACCCTTTTTCTGTTTTAATAAAAATAGATACTTTCCTAAATGAACAACATCATTGGTGTAATTTAATTCCATTTTTGGAAATGTCAAACTACCTTTTATTTTTTTTACATCAATTCTTCCAAATTCAAAAATCATAACATATTCAGAATCATCTATTTTATAAAATTGTCGAATCTTGTTTTTGACATCATTAAATCGAAATATTTGTTCTTTATTTATTTGCCCATTTCTATACCTATAAATACTTTTACTATCGTGAAACAAAATTTCATTTTCCACTGTTTTTCCTACATAGCTCATTGTGTAACATTTATATTTGACAAATTATTATAGTAGCAAATTAAGTTTACTAAAGCTGTATTCTGAGAAAGATCCAAACTAGTAAGCTGATTGTTATCACATTCCAAGTGTGTTAAGGATGTATTCTGTGAGAGATTTAAATTACTTAACTGGTTAAAACTACAATTTAACTCAGTTAATGCTGTAAATGATTCTATACCAGTCAAATCAGAAATGCTATAATTCTCACAATTAATTATCCCTGTAAAAGAACTCGCTTCAGAACATTGTATCTCAGTATCTCCATTTGTATTAATAGTAGTATTTCCAATTAAATATGCTTTGAAATTTGCGTCTGGAATGGTGACCGTACAAGGTTGAGAAAAACCTTCATTTAGCAATCCTGTTACGTCTGTTTGGCTAAGGGATAAATGATAAATTCTGACATCGTCTATTGCTCCAGTAAAAGGAAAACTACCTGTTCCACCCGTTCCTGTCCAGTTACTATTTGATGCTACATTACCAATTTGATTTCTTACCATAGCTGGAAGAAATTGCATTCCAGAACTTTGCCCTGAAAGTATACCATCTATATAGACTTCCTGAATAGAAGAGGAAGTAGTGATGACCACATGATGCCATGTATCATCATTAAGCACAGTGGTATTCGTATTTGTATTTCCAACTGAACCATTCCAAAAGCGCGCACTAAGTTTACCATTAGGTTGTATATAAAGAATTGGAACTAATTGTCCTGATGCCTGAGGCAAAAAATCCGTTTGATGCCCAATTAAACCTCCCTGAGTTGATGTTTTAAACCAAAGAGAGATAGAAAGAATAGGATTAGCTAGTATAGCGTAGGGTAAGTCTATTCGTTCGTTTCCATAGAAAATAGTCGCATCATTGGTATTTCCAAAACGATCTGAGGTTGAGGGAGCACTACCTGTTGGGGCATGATTTCCATTGCCACTAGCTATCAAGAGTAGAACCACTATCAAATTTATATTCCAAGACTAGTCCATTTGTAGGAATTTGTGCTATTACTCCAATAGATATTATTGATAAAATAAAAGTTAATATGTTTTTCATTATAAATATATTTTGGTTGTAAAAATCGCTCCTACAAACATATCTCTCTTTCTTTCTTAAAAGCTATCTCATTTTCCCTACAAGATGTTTGAGTTTCCCAAATGACAGATTATATTACAATCAATAAAAATGAGTTTGATCATTATCATTGAACTACTCATTCTATTTTATTACTTTTATGCTCTTTTTTAGATTTGGGAATTATTTATGTTCTCATTTAGTTATCTAGTTAATTGACTAAATAAATATTAATTTCTTATGGATTTTTTAGAAGAATTAAAATGGCGAGGCATGTTGCATGATCTTACGCCAGGTGTTGAAGAGGCTTTGCAAAAAGGGAAGTGTGTTGGATATATCGGGTTTGATCCCACTGCTCCTTCATTGACCATTGGAAATTATGTACAAATCATGCTGTTGACTTTGTTTCAAAAGTCAGGTCATCAACCTATTGTTTTAATGGGTGGAGCTACAGGTAGAATTGGAGATCCTTCGGGTAAGGATGAAGAACGACAATTAAAAACATATGATGAACTCGATCATAACCTAAAATACCAACAAGCCTTAATGGGTAAATTTCTTGATTTTGAGCAAGGGGATAACAAAGCCATACTTGCCAACAATTACGATTTTTACAAGGATATGAATGCCTTAGATTTTTTGAGAGATGTGGGTAAAAGTATTCCTGTTGGATATATGATGGGAAAAGAATCTGTGAAGCGAAGAATTGAAAAAGGACTTTCGTTTACGGAATTTAGTTACCAGTTAATTCAGGGATACGATTTCCAATGTTTATACAAAAAATACGATTGTAAAATCCAAATGGGTGGATCGGATCAGTGGGGAAATATTACGACGGGCTCTGAATATATTCGTAAGAATTTACAAGGAAAAGCATTTGCGATTACAACTCCTTTATTAACTAAGGCTGATGGTTCTAAATTTGGAAAAAGGGAATTTATGGATTGATCGTAAATTTACTTCGCCATATTCTTTTTATCAATTTTGGTTGAGATGCGATGATCGGGATTTACCTAAATTTATTCGATTCTTTACTTTTAAAAGTAAGGAAGAAGTAGAAGCATTGGAAGCGGAATTTATGGAGACTAATCCAAATCATTTGAAGCAGTTATTAGCCGAAGAATTAACTGAACGAATTTTTTCGAAAGAAGAATTAAAATCTGTTCAGGATGTAACGGCTTTACTTTTTAATAAAAAGGCGAGTCAAGAACAATTAATGTCTTTGGATAAAGAATCTTTAGAAATGATTGTAGGTGAAGTAAAAAGTTTCCCTGTTATGATTTCAACAATAAATGATCATGTAAATATTTTAGATTTATTATCAGAACATACAGCTATTTCTGCTTCTAAAAGCGAAGCAAGGAGATCAATTAAAAATAATGCTATCTCGGTTAATAAGGAGAAAATAAATTCTCCAGATTATGAAATAAAAAGTGATATGTTACTTCATAATAAATTTATCATGATCGAAAATGGAAAGAAAAATAAATATATGATTGTTGCCCAATAAGGTAAATGAATCGATCTTGATATTTTTTAGATAAAAAATGATTGAAATACAGGAATAGAAAATTATTTTTGTATTTCAATTATTTTTCTTCGAATACTATTCTTATTTTTATACCCTACCCGTATTACCAAATTTAAAACATTAGCTTTTTAATTTTTGTTCTTGTTTTTGAATTTGAATTTGAATGATTAATCGTATTCTCTTTTTTTATTTTATACTTCTATCTATGAGTTGTGGAAACAACTCTAATACTACTCTACCTCAGATTAAAAGTTCACAGGATTATATCCGTATTTTAGTCAATATGGATGAACTTAGAATTTTTGAAAATCCAAGCATTGATAGTGAACAAATTGGTATTGCGAAATTAGGATCGAAAATGAATTATGCCGGAGAAATGACTGATTTTTCAACTCGCATAAAATTAGGAGGGGTTTGGTATGATGAACCTTGGGTTTCTGTCGCTACAGCTAAGGGAGACACTGCTTGGGTTTACGGTGGTGGAATTATGTTTGAAGGAGAAGACAGTGAAGAATTATCTGAGTTATTATTACAAAAAAGAATGAAATCTTTTTTTGGAAAATTAACTGATGATATCATTGAATACCGAGAACAATATGCGAACGCTCGAACGTCTAAAGAATTTTCAATTGTTTTTCATGAGGGCGAAGAATTAAGAGATCGGATTGTTGAATTGTTAGAACAAAAAATTCCTACAGCAGAAGCTGAAAATTTACCTGATATTTTTTGGATTGAAAATATTTTTCCTGGCTATGTGGTAGAAGTTGTTGCAGAAGGAACAAAATATTTTCTCTTCAAAGATTTTAAACAATTATATAGTAAAGCTCGCCAAACAACAGGAGATGAAGATGATATCTTTACTGATTTAGGTTTAGAAGTTTATGCCAGAGATAGTATTGAATATTTTTTCCCGAGTTGGTTTATTCAGACTTGGGATTATGGAGGGCATTCGCTTTTAGGTAGTGGTAAACACAATGATGTTTTGGCTTTAGCGGATGAAGTTTCTCAAATGACTTCTTTATTTAAAAAGGACATTGATATTTTTAAAAAGGAAATTCTTAAGGACATTACTCATCCAGAAATCACCTATTGGAATAACCAGGAAAAAATCATGGATGAATTAGATTCTATTCTAATCACGAAGTATGATATTTTATCTAAAGAAGATTTAGTGGTACTTGAAGCACGGCAAAATCAATTTAAAAATCCTTCTAAAAATGGGATTGAATTGAATGTAAGAACGGGCGAATAGTTTTATGAATATACTGACAAAGAAGATGCATGTCCTTTTAAAAATAAATCTTTAATTTTCTCTTGTCTTCTTCTTCCTTTCTTTTCAGTCCGTTTATATTTATTTTCATTTTCATGAATACCCAATTCATTAAATTTATTAAACGCTACTAATAAATATGGAAAATATTTAAAAGTGGTTGAAGGTAAATTCATGATTTCACAAGCTCGTTTTTTCATGAAAAAATAATTATATCCTAGATGAATTTTTACTTGTAATTTTTTATGCCATTGCCCGACTGGATAAGAAGCTTTTAAAGGTTCATGCATTAAAGCCTGAGCGAGAGCAATCGTATCTTCATCTGCTGGTGCTTGGGACATTGTCCATTTAAATAAGGCTTCAATCGCTTCAGTTTCATTATTTGGCAAAAGGTGTAATGGAATACCTAATAAGAATCCAATATATTTCCATAAATGAAATACACCATTAATTTCTTTTGGTGAAGGATTAAATCCTAATTGTTTTAAGCCTTCTATAAATACTAATGAAAATCCTAAATTAGTTGCTAACATATCCCATTGATTTAATGGAACGCCCCAATCTTCATTTTTCCATTTACCCGATTTAAGTATAGATGTTCTAGCAAGAGCGTGCATTAATCTTACTTTAATTGTAGTATTAAATCCTTTATGTTTTTCGAGTAATGCATTTTCACCTGTAACATCTACCCAGAATTCAACCGTTTCTGCCATTCTTTTAGCTGCTCCTTTTTTTAATGCTCCAGTAAAAATTAATGGTTTATTAATAGCTGAAGATTCATAACCTCCCATTAAACAAAAATTGCGCAGAACAATAAATCCATTTGGTCCTGATCTTCTACAAAATGCAGCTCCTATATTCACTAATTCTAGATCAAACTCATTTCTATATTTATTAATTTCTTCCCATAAATTAGATAAAGATTGAGGTGTTTTCTCATTTGATCCATTTAATAAAAAATCATTTATTACTTCATTCGATTTTTTAAAACCCAATTTATTATATAATTCTTGAATCACTTTATCTGCGAATTCATCACTTTGGAATAACAAAGGGATTTGGGTTTCGATCTCATTTTGAGTTGGAATTGTATTTAATTTACCTAGCATTGTTTTACCCATACCTTCTTCCCAGTATTGAGAGAAACCGATAGAAGGATAAATGAATCTTTTAGGTATCATGAATAAATCTTTTTTCGAAGATACTATTTATTTAAAAGGCTATAAAAAAACTCCGTTCCTATTTACATAGAAACGCAATATTTATTACCAAAACTGATAATTTATTAATGACTTAATCTATCTGATTCTGATTCTGCACCTGTATTTCTTCTTCTACTTTTTACCTTTTGATTTCCAAAAGCGTAAGAGAAATTAATTTTTACTTTCCTAGAGTCATTTCTTCCTACTGCTTTAGCAAAATCATTACCATAATTATTTTCACCCGTCCAATTACTAGAATAAAAAATATCATTTACACCAATTTTCAATTTAATTTTCCCATCCAAAAATGCTTTTTGTAATCCTGCATCAATACTAAACATTTGATTCATTTTTACAAAACCACCATATACAGACGGAGAAGAATACCAGCCAGATAATTCGAATTTCATGCCCCAAGGCAATTGAAAATTATTTTGTAAATATCCATTAAACATATAAATATCTAAGACTTCTTTTTCATTAGTTTCTGGAATTCGTGTTGTATTATTCTGATAAGCTCCAGAAAGATTCGTGTATGCACTCCACCACTTTGTTACTTGAATCGGTATACTCACATTTACATTCACACTATTTTGATTCGATATATTTAACCAAGAATTATATATTTTATTCTCTTCAGAAACTATTATTTCTGCCATCATATCTTTGGTATGGCTATAAGAAATACTTGCATTATACATTCGATTTAGTGTATAACCTAATTTTATCGTATTCGAATATTCAGGATTTAAAAAAGGGTTTCCTCTTTCAAATACTAATTCATCTAATCTTGATTCAAAGGGATTTAAATTTTCATAATCCGGCCTTTTTAATCTACGATTATAATTGAGTTGAATATTATTTTTTTCATTAATCTGATAGGTCAAACCCATAGAAGGAAATAAATCGAAATATGATTTTTCAACTTTATCTGTTTCTGAGATTGATGCAGTTTTTAAATCTCCAACAGAATTGGTTTGTTCTAATCGTAGTCCAACTTGTACATTTACATTTTCAAATTGTTTCCCGAAGGTTGAATAAATTGCATTGACATTTTCAGTATATGTAAAGGCTCTACTGAGTTCATTATCTAAAACTTGATTTTCATCATATACATTATATACTTGATAATCGTTGTTAGTTTTAACAAAAGAAGATTTCATACCCATTCCTAATTCACCTCCTAATATTTTTTTATTATAATCTAATTTAAACGTAGAGATATGAATATCTGTATTCACATAATTCATGAAATTTCTTTCAGATAAATCTTCCGTTAAATTTCTATTTTTATAATTATTAAATTGATCTTCTTCATTTTTAAACTGATAAATACCATAATCTATATCAACATTTAAATTTTGATCCTTTTTTAAATTTACTTGATAATTGATATTACTGTTTAATCGTTTAGAATTATCTCTTCTATCATTTCCAGCCACTAATACACTATCAATATCCATAGAATCATCTAGAGAAATAAATGTTTCACTATCCGCATCAGATTTTAATATTTTGTGCCCTCCATCTAATAAAATCCCTATGGTGTTGTTTTTATTTATAAAATAATCTGCGCCCAAATTATAATTATGATAATTACTATCAAATGCTCTATAACTATATTGATCAAAAATAGAATTGGATTGGATTCTATATAAATCAAATTCATTGAATCCCATTATTTTCCCCATAGAATATCTACCAAAAATATTTATTTTTTTATTTTTATAATTACCACTCAACCCAGACCTTCCACTTGATTTAGATCCTTGACTAAAACCTAAATTTACTCTTCCATTCATTCCTAATTTCTGATCTTTTTTAAGTATAATATTTATAATCCCAGCG
Source organism: Saprospiraceae bacterium (assembly GCA_020627985.1). Classification (GTDB taxonomy): domain Bacteria; phylum Bacteroidota; class Bacteroidia; order Chitinophagales; family Saprospiraceae; genus JAHDCE01. The sequence continues at coordinate 16,304 of JAHDFV010000006.1, read as the reverse complement.
TTTCCTTCTGCATCATATTTAGAAGATGGATTGGTAATGATTTCAATTTTATCAATATCTTCACTACTTATACTTTTAAGAAATGCAGCTAGATCTTCTCCATTTAAAGGGGAAGGTTTATTATTAATAAAAATTTGAGCTCCATTCTTTCCTGCTAAAGAAATATTTTCATTATTATCAATAACCACATTGGGTGCTTTTCTCAATAATTCAAGTCCATCTGATCCTGTAGCATTGATACTACCTTCAACATTAAAAATTAATTTATCGGGTTTTATTTCTAAAATGGGTCTAGATGTCGAAACTACTA
>JAHDFV010000006.1:0-15984 GCA_020627985.1 Saprospiraceae bacterium | reverse complement strand
AGAAACGGTTTTTAATTGAATATTAGGGCGTGTAATATTTTCATTTTTCATCTCAAAAATTTCCGTATTCTGATCTTCCTTCCCTAAATAAGAAATTTGAATCCAATATTGATTATTTGGAATATTTAATAATTTATATTCGCCATTTTCATTCGTTAACTCAACTTTATAAACTGTACTATCTGTAATACTATATAAAATTACATTTGCATAGCTAATAGCTAATTCTTCTTCATCTAAAACTTGACCTGTAATGGTATTTTGACTATAAATTGAACATAGGAAGGTCATTCCTAATACTATGGTAAGTATTAGATTTTTCATTTAAAATATCATTAAAGTGATTTAATTGTTTTTTACAATTTCTTTGACGTTTTGAAAAAAGATGCGGTTACAAAAAAGATGATTTTTTATTTAACCTAGCGAAACAAAATTTTATTCGTAATTTTGATTTTACATATGTTATGAAAATAGAAAACAAACAACTCAAACATGAAGAAATAAATTGGGATAAAAAACGATTCCCATTTTCTCTATTAGCTCATGATATTTATACTCCTTCCAATGTGGGGAGTTTATTTAGAATTGCAGATGCTTTAGGGATAGAAAAAATATATTTAAGTGGAACAAGTCCTGTCCCTCCCCATGCAAAAATAAAAAAGACTTCGCGCTCCACTGAAAAATTTATTCCTTTTGAATACCAAGAAAACCCACTTGATATTATTAAGCATTTAAAACAAGAAGATTATCAAATACTATCCTTAGAAATTACTTCTTCTAGTATTGATATTAGGGAGTTTAAAATGACTAAAAGTGATAAAATTTGTTTAATTATAGGTGCTGAAAGTTTTGGAGTATCTCCAGAATTATTACTAGAAAGTGATACCACACTACATATTCCGATGCATGGAGAAAATTCTTCTATGAATGTAGCAACAGCTTGTTCAATTGCTGTTTTTGAATTAATTAAACATTATAAATAAGGGAATCTGTATTCACAGGAATATTCATAAATTTCATTCGGTAGCAAAGTAGATATTGGAAATAATTCATGATTCGGAGTATCTGGAAAATGCTGTGTTTCTAAACAAAATCCTGATCGCTTATCAATTTTCTTGTTTTTATAGCTTATATCCTTACCAGAAAGATGGTTACCTGTATATAAATGTAATCCAGGTTGATTGGTCCAAACTTGCATTAAACGACCTGATACAGGCTCAAAAACCTCAGCTGCTAAAATGATCTTTCGACTATTCTTTTGTTTTAATACAAAATTATGATCATATCCACTCCCATATTTTATTTGCTGATTCGATGCATTAATCTGTTGCCCAATGTATCGCTGAGTCCTAAAATCAAATGGCGTTCCTACTACACTTTTTATTTCTCCTGTTGGGACTAAATGTTCATTAATCGGTGTAAAATATTCAGCATTTATTTTTAGAATGTGATTTTCAATGGAAGTTGATGTATTCCCAGTTAAATTAAAATAAGAATGGTGTGTAAGATTTAATATTGTTGCTTGGTCCGTAGTTCCTAAATAAGAAATCTTTAATCCTAGATCAGTCAATTCATAAATCACTTCTATTCTAACATTTCCAGGATATCCTTCTTCTTGATCTTTCGATAAATATTCAAGATGAACTGAATTCACCGTTTCTTTTTTAATCGTCCAAATTTGATTATGGAAACCATTATTTCCCCCATGCAAATGATTTGGTGGATTATTTATGGACAAGTTATATACATGGTCTTTAATCAAGCACTTTCCTTTTGCAATTCTATTTGTTGATCTTCCGATAGTAGCTCCATAATATTTTTCATCTGCAGTTAAGTATTTTTTAGGATCTTCAAATCCAAGTACGATGTTACCTTGAATTTTATAAATATCTGGCACTTTTAAACTCATTAGCCTAGCACCATAATTTAATATTTGAGCCTCTATTCCTGTATTATTTTTTAAACTTATGACTTTCAATGCATTAAGCATAATTCCATTTTTTTATCAATCAAAGCCAAATGTTAACGCGAACATATTAACAAAATTCACATATATTAAGCTTGGCAACATATTAATTATTTTCATATATTTGTTTACACAAAGGAAATGCTACACACACACAATGACGCTTTCCTCATTTGTACTAACAATCAGAATTTAAACAAGGGGGGAAATGCCTATGTCGATCCTAGATCGGCTGGGCATCCTTACCACAAAATGTAAAATATGGAGAGGTTTTACAAAAAATACCATCGTCTTTTTATTTTAGGAATTGCTTGGTTATCTTTTGGATTTACAACTTATGTTGAATGCTCATGCATATCTTATCATAAAATAAATCAAAATGAAACCATACAATATTTAATCAAAGTAGATGATACTGCAAATGCAGTAAACTATGTTGATTAAATATAAACAAACTTAATACTATTACTACTAAAAAAGGGCTATTCAACTGAACAGCCCTTTTATTTTTCTTTTATGTTTTCGTAAGAATTAATTATTAATATCTCCAATAATTTTAAATTCTGTTCTACGATTTAATTGTCTATTCTCAGGATTATCAGAACCATCCGCATTCTCATTTGGTACAATTGGTGCCGTTTCTCCATATCCTTTTGCAACCAAACGGTTTCGTGTTACTCCTCGACCAATTAACCAATCTACAACACTTTGTGCTCTTTCTTGAGAAAGTTTTTGGTTATAACTATCCGAACCTCTACTATCTGTATGAGAACCTAATTCAATAATGATATTAGGATTTTCGTTTAATAATTTCAATAACACTTCAAGGTTTGGAATAGATTCACTTCTTAAATTAGCAGAATCATAATCATATAAAATATTCTCTAGTTTAAAGGCAACATTCTTTCTTTTTTCTTTCAAAGAAAGATTAAATGTTCTACTACAAACTGCACTAGCCCCTTTTGTACTTTCAGATGAAGAAGAATTTAAATAACCAGCCTTACTTGCAGCAATTTTATATCGACCTTCTTTTGGAAGATCTACTACAAATTCACCTGATGAATTTGTAGTCATTTCTTTAAATAAAACCTCTCTACCTGTAGTTGTTGTAAATATTTTAATACTCGCTCCTGATAAAGCTATTTTTGTATTATTTGCTCCTTCACCATATACTTTACCAACGACTGAACAAGTTGGAGAGACAGGTTTTGGTTTAGGTGCCACATATGTTTTCTTTAAATAAATATCTTTAGTATAAATTTTAGAATCGCCTAAACTTTTAGTCGTAAATTTGTATGTTTCCAAATCATATCCTGGCATTTTAATTTCCACTATATAATCTTTATCCAATTCTAAATTTTCAAATGAAAATCCGCCTTTACCACTTTTAGATTGTTCTACTATATTTTTACCTGAAGTAATATCATAAAGAATGATATCTACATTTTCTTTTGGTTTCTTTCCTTCATCATAGACTTTACCAATTACATCTACTACAATAATTTTCTCTAATTCTGGAGGAGTTAAATTGGCAACAAAAACATCATCGCAACAAGTTCTACCACTGATCGAATATCCTCCTACCCTATTGGATACAAAATAAGCTCTGCTTTTATCAGGACTTAAAGAAAATGAATATTCATCTGAAGGAGAATTCAAAGCTTTACCTGCATTCATTGCTTCAGACCAATCCGTTAAATTGATATTATTCTTATAAGCAACGAATACATCCATTCCCCCAAAAGTTGGTCGACCATTCGAACTAAAATATAATCGAGGTCTAGGATCTTCATATCCTTCAGCATCGTCTATAAAAGGAGAAATTTCATCACCAATTGTATTAATATTTGTTCCTGCATTCACAACAGATGTAAAAGTGCCTTCAGTACCAGTAGCAATCCAAATATCCATTCCCCCTTCTCCACCAGGACGATCAGATGAAAAATACAATACATCTTCTCCACTTGGTCCTGTTGTAGCAAAAGGACTAGAACTTCTCGTTTCAGACATATTGATATCTGCACCTAATTTTTTAGGTCTACCCCAACTATATCGATCTCTATTAGCATTTCTTTTGCTCACATAAATAGCGCAATCCACATTTATCCCTTCCGCTTGTTCACACAAGGTAACATAGAGACGTTCTTCATCAGGTGAAATTGCCGCTGAACCAACATGGTTCAAGCCTCCTGGCAATGCTAATCCAAATTTTTCAACGGTTCTTACCTTTTTTAAATCTTCGATAGTCGCCGTGTATAATCGAGAAACAGCCGTTTGACCTTCTATTTCAATCGGTTCATTTTCTTTAATTGAGGAAAACAATAATCGACCATCAGCCAATACTGTAGCAGAAGATTCGGTGTATTTACTATTTACTTTTTTCCCTAAAGCATCTAGTTCCGTCACTTTCACAAATGACTCTTTATTACTTCTCGCCATTCTACATCCCTCAAAAGCAACTTTGGCTAATGTTTTATATTCTTCTCCTTCAGAGCCATCATATTCTTGGGCAAATTGATACAAAGCTTCTTCAGCATCTTCACACTCTCCAGATTGCTTTGCCATAATTCCATAGTAATAATTGATTAAAGGATAATCTTTAGCATCTAATCTTCCTTTCACAATTTTCTTTCGAATAGAATTATAAGCATATGATGCTTTTTTATAATCTCTTCCTAGGCGATATGCTTCTGCCTGTTTCAATTTTAACTTTACATTAGAAGAATTTAATTCTAAAGCTTTTTTATAAAACTCACCAGCGGTATGATAACTTCCTTTTGACATCAAAAAATCCGCTTTCTCTTCCAATTCGCCCCATGTTTCTCTGATTTTACCAGGCTGAGCCACAAGTAAAACTGAAAGGAATAGGAATAAAATTGTTGATATATATGTCTTTTTCATGATATGTAACTTGGACAATTTCTTATTGGATCTATTTTAATTGAAACGCAGACAAGGTAATTCAGGTTTAACACCTTTTTTAAATCGTCCGATGTACCCTAAACTAATTTCAAATCCTCCTTGAGCATTAGATGCAGGAGTTAATTTAGATACATTGACATCATAACTTGCCATTAATTTAGCACCTTTAAAGGTGAATCCTAAATTCGCAATAGGAGCATCAGCCACTCTATACCCTGCTCCAAAGATTAAACCGAAATCAGGAGTAATATCAAACCCTAAATTTGTGGTAAGATTAATTTCATTCACTTTTGCTTGATTCATAAAAAGAATCTCAGGCATAATACTTAATTTCGGATTATTGGTCTTGAAATCTCCTTGTGCAAAGAAGCCTAATCTTCCTGGTAATCTATTATCCACATTACTTGAAATAAATTCTTCTTTCAATCTTAAAAAATGATTATAACTGAAACCAATTTTATAATTCATTTTTTTGGAAGGATAACCACTTAAAGTTACACCCGCTCTAATATCACCACCAGATACATCCGTATTTTGGAATGTTTCCGTAGTTGTATTTGTTGGGTTTCCAAAAGAATCAAACTGATCTGCAAAGATTAAATTGCTTGTATTTAGCCTTTTTGAAATATATCCTCCTTGAACTCCTAAGGATATATACATTTTTTCTTTTTTATCTAAACTCATGTGATAAGCCACAGAAGCTAAGATGTATTGATTTGTAAAATCCCCATCTCCAGTTTGATCATTCAAAAAAGCAATACCTGCTCCTAATGAATTTCTACTTTCAGGATTAAACTTAAAGTTCATATCAAAAGAAGCTCCTGGTGTCGAATAAACTCCACCAGATTCAATGGAAGACCATTGATTTCTATAAATAATATTCGCTCTATAGGTTCCTTCTATATGTCCTGTCAAAGAAGGATTCAATTGAACAGGCATATTATAGAACTGCGAAAAGTGAATATCTTGCGCCATTGAGGAAAATCCTACAGCCAAGAATATGATGATATATATATGTTTCCAATGATTCATTACAAAAAATGATTCTTTAGTAAATAGTCTTATAAATAAATTATCGTATTAAACTGAAATGACCTTTCAGTGTTGCTTTTCTATTGAGTGCATCAAAGTATTCAACGAGATAAACATATGTTCCGACAGGTTGGTCTTTTCCTCTGAATTGACCATCCCATCCTGTTGTTGGATCATCGTGTAACAATTCCCCCCATCTATCAAAAATTTGGAAAGTTTGTACTTCCGCATCCATGTTTGGTATGAATAATTCAAATAGATCATTTTTTTCATCACCATTCGGTGAAAATGCATTGGGTATTGAAATGATTACAGGAGGAATTACAATGACCAAAACAGTATCAAATGCCATACATCCATTTGCATCTGTCACTTCAATAGAATATGTAGTCGTAGTTTCTGGTGTTACTTGTGTGGAACTAGATGTTGGATTTTCAATTGAGCCTGGAGACCAAACATAAGTATAAGGACTTGTTCCTCCATTAGCATCTACTGATACTCCAGTTGATTCACCCAATTCTATCGTTGCATCTCCTGAAGCAGTAGCTGTAGGAGAATCGAATTCTTCAATCGTTGCTGATCCTGTAACAGAACATCCTAAATCATCTGTTGCTGTAACAGTATACGTACCTGCCCCTACATTTCCTAAAGGATTTCCACTACCATTATTTGACCATTGGTAATCAATGTTACCATAAGCATTTTCTAAATTCACAACAATTGCTCCCGTTGTAGTACCTGAACAAACATTCGATGTTTCAAATGAAGGAATCAATTCATATTCTTCTACCGTTTCCTGTCCAGTGGCAGTACAGCCATTCACATCTGTAATCGTTACTGTATAGGTACCAGCTGCTAAATCATTAACCACTCCTTCTATACTTCCATTCGACCATAAGTATGTGTAATTCGGAATACCACTCATTGGAGTTGCTCCAACAAAACCATTTTGTTGACCAAGGCAGGCATCTCCAGCAACCATTTCAGAAGTCATATCATATTCCGTAACTGTCGTAGTACCACTTGCGGTACATCCTCTTACATCTGTTACAGTAATCGAGTAATCCCCTACTCCTAAATCTGAAACGGATATAGCATTTGAAGAATTATTATCTTCTGATCCTGAAGTTCCATTTCCTGTCCAATTTAAATCATAAACAGGAACTCCATTCGTAATAGAAGTTATGACAGCACCTGCATTTTGTTCAATACAAGTTTCAGCAATATCAAATCCTAATTCCATATCACTAATTTCAACTGTTCCACTATTAACACCAGTACAACCTCTTGAATCTGTAACCGTTACCTGATAAGTACCGTCTTCAAGATTCTCTAAATCTTCTGTTGTTTCACCATTATCCCAATTGTAGGTAACTGGAGTATTCGGAGTCGATATCGTTAGATCAATTGATCCAGCAGCTGCTCCAGTACAATCTGGTGTAACTTCGACTCCTGTAAGCACTTCTGTTTCTGTCACAGTATGTATACCATGAGCTTTACAGCCGTTTTCATCTATTAATTCTACAAAATAAGTCCCTGCCTCAACAGGTGTTACATGAAAATCTGCATCACATTCTGGATGAGGACCAGGAATAACTGTTTGTTCTTCATCATCTTCATTCAGTACATTGTACATATAATCTGGTGTTCCATTTTCAGGTAACAAACAAATTACACCATTGTCTTGACCCGCACAGGCAGGTATAGAGCTAACAGTTGAAAATAAAGCCTCTGGTTCTACTACCATAATTGGATTAGGAAATGGGAACATACATCCAGCATTATCTGTAACAATTAAATCATATTCTCCATTATCTAATCCTTCAAATGTAAAGGTTGTATTACTCGTTACAAATGGTTGAACTCCTGATAAAGAATATGTAAATGGAGCAGTACCGCCTAAAACAGTTACTTCAATGGAACCTGTATTTGCGCCATAACAACTTACGTTTGTAACTGCGGTATCGAGTATTGCAAATGTTGCACAAGTTGGTGTTAAGACCTCTGCCTCAAATGTTTCAGAACAACCAAGATTATCTGTTACTGTTATTTCATATACTCCACCAGGTAGTGCTGATAAATTGTAATTAAATTCACAATCTGTTGAAGTTGATCCAGGAACTAGATTTCCATTATTTGGAGAAACCGTAACATTATAAGGTGCAACTCCTCCATTTACACACATAAATATATTTCCATTACTTCCATTAAAGAAATTAACATGCGTTACCTCCGTATCTAAAGTAATCATTGGGTTTTCTTCTATTACGATTGGATTGTCAAAAGCTACTTGGCAGCCATTTGCATCCATTACAATCACGGAATAAGAACCACTTTCTAAATCACTAATACCAAAAACAGGTACAGCCTGTGGATTAGTAAAAGTTAATCCACCATCTATTGAAACACTATAAGGACCTGTTCCTCCAACTGCATTTACAGTTATACTACCTGTATTTTCTCCAGCACAAATTACATCTGTAACACCTAATACATTGACTTCAAAATCACAAGTAGGGTCATTTACAATAAAATCAATTACTAATGGACAATCATTTACATCCAATACAGTTACCTGATAATCATCAGCTGGCAAATCAGAAATTAAAATTCCTTCTCCAGATAAACAACCCGTAACTCCTGTAACAACCATTCCTGTATCTGGAACAATTGAAGCATTAAAACTACCATTTCCTCCTTCTAAACATAATAAAATAGAGCCATCATCGCCTCCTATTGCAGTTGCTGATGTAACAGTAGCTTCATATGTAATTGGATCAACATCATTAATAACTAAAGGATTGAACAAGAAAGTTACTTCACAACCATTATTATCAAATAGAGATACATCATAAGTTCCTGGAGGTAAGTTTGACATAAAAAGTGGATCACCTAATTCTGTGAACGTAACTGGAGGAACTCCATTACCAACATCAACAGTTATAGAACTCGCGTTTCCTGCATCATATAAATTGAATGTCATGGTTCCATCTGTAGCACCAGGACAAGTAACTGGTGTAGAAACTACATCAGACAATTGAAAATCTGTACAATTTGGACCATCAATATCTAAATCGTTTAATATCGTTTCACATCCTTGAGCATCTGTAACTACAACATTATAAGTACCTTCTCCTAAACCTGCAATTACAAAATTTGCTAAGCAAGTACCAGGAACTTCATAAATAGAACCAGTAGCTGGAACTATTGAAATGACATAAGGAGCCAAACCAGAATTCATACATAATTGTATTTCTCCATCATCTATTGTTGTATTGGTTACATTTACTGTAGTTGATGACATATTTATTTGGCAACAATTCTCTCTAGAAACATCCGTCGTAGCTATACAGTTAGGATTATCAATATCTGAATATGTTAATGTATAATTCGTACCATCAGCAGGAATACTAATTGTACCCCCAGTTCCATAAATAAAAGGACCAAAAGTATTGGTTCCATCCGATACTTCAAATTGATTAGATACAGATCCATCAATTACAGAAGCATCTACAATGACTTCAAAAAAGTCATCTGAAGGATCAAAAGGTGTGTTATTATCTTGACATAATCCTGAAACAGTACTGGTAATGGTTAGATCGCATGTCGTTACGGTTGAGCAAGGTAAAGGTGCATTTACCGCTACCACTTCAGTACATGATTGATCATTTGAATCTGTAATTACAAAACTGAAGGAACCATTACTAATAGCATAAGGCCCCATTGTAATAAATAGATTACTATATATACCTGTAGATCCTAGAGGATCTCCTGCAGTCCAATTCGTACCTCCATTCGTTTCATTAATAGAAAGATCAAATGTGAATGTATCATCAGAAGGGTCAGAAGGTGTATTATTATCTGAGCATTGAATATTTGAAGGGATACTCGCAACGATATCACAAGTAGCTCCATTAGAACAAGTTGCTGGTGCAGTTACCATGATTTGAGTAGTACAACCCATATCATCTGAATCTGTAACTGTAAAATTTAAATCTCCATCAACAATATTGTATGGTCCTAAAGTAAGGATGGAACCATATGTCCCATTGGTTCCTAATGGATCATTAGATGTCCAACTTGTACCACCTGAACTTTCATTTAATGTAATATTAAACGTAAAAGTATCATCTGTTGGATCAGACGGTGTGCCATTATTTTGACATTGTATATTTGTAGGGATTGAAGCTGTGATGTTACAAGGGGGATTATTACAATTTGGACAATTATCAATTATACAATCCACTTCGACAACAAAGTTAGTTTGATCACAAGGACCTGTTACATTCCAAGCTCCTCCCGCTAAGTTTAAAATATTAGCTGGATCAGGATCTACTCCATAGATGGACCATACGTCAGGGTTGGTTCCAATTTGAGACACCGTCCATGCAGTAGCTGGAACTAATCCACCTAAATTCAAGGTAGCACCAGGAGCTAAAGTAATAATCCATTCTTTACCTCCGTTAGCTGTACAATTTACTGTAGAAGTTGAACAATCCTGAGCTTTAATTTGGAGGCTCAATAAAACAAGTATAAATAAGGAAATAATATTTCTCATTCTTGATTCTGTTATGATCTTAAACATAATAAGGATAAGCTTAAATTTTACGAAATCCGCTAAATATTAGATTTGGTAAACATCATTATCGAATATAAAATTAGGACTATTCATCCTTCTATAATGACTTTTAATACACAAACATATAAAAGTAATGTCTTTAAATGTAAGAATGCTACACATTAGTCATTTGTTTAACATAAAACGCCCAAAGTTTTTCAACTCTGGGCGTTTTTTATTCTTGAATATGTTGATTACATATTTTCAATTACCTCAGTACCAAATTCAGAGCATTTTAATAATTTTGCTCTTTTCATTAATCTATGGAAATCATAAGTCACTCTTTTCTTTTCGATAGCGCCAACTATTCCTTTAAGGATTAAATCAGCTGCTTCATTCCAACCCATATAGCGGAACATCATTTCTCCAGATAAGATAACTGAACTTGGGTTCACTTTATCTAATCCTGTATACTTAGGAGCAGTACCATGTGTAGCTTCAAAAATAGCCATTCCAGTCACGTAATTGATATTTGCACCTGGTGCAATTCCAATACCTCCGACCATTGCTGCTAATGCATCAGAAACATAATCTCCGTTTAAGTTTAATGTAGCAATAACTGAATATTCAGATGGACGTGTTTGGATTTGTTGTAAGAATGCATCAGCAATAGAATCTTTAATTAAAACTTTCCCTTTTGCTATTGCAGCAGCTTGAGCTTTATTTGCAGCTTCTTTACCTTTTTTCTCAGCAATTCTATCATACTGAGCCCAAGTAAATACTTTTCTACCAAATTCTCTTTCAGCTAATTCATAACCCCATTCTTTAAATTTACCTTCTGTAAATTTCATGATGTTTCCTTTATGAACTAAAGTAACCGAAGGTTTCTTTTCTGCAATTGCAAACTTAATAGCAGCTCTTACTAATCTTTCGGTACCTTCTACAGAAACTGGCTTAACACCTAAAGAAACAGTTTTTGGGAAACGAATTCCTTTCACTTTCATTTCTTTGGTTAAGAAAGATTTTAGTTTCTTTAATTCTGGTGTTCCATGTAAGAATTCAATTCCTGCATAAATATCTTCAGTATTTTCTCTAAAGATCACCATATCTACTTTCTGCGGGTGAACAGAAGGAGAAGGAACCCCTTTAAAGTATTGTACTGGACGAACACAAGCGTATAAATCTAGTTTTTGACGTAAGGCAACATTCAAAGAACGAATACCACCACCTACTGGTGTTGTTAAAGGTCCTTTGATGGCAACTTTATATTCTTTAATGGCATCTAATGTTTTTTTAGGTAACCATTTTTTTGTTTCATCCATTGCTTTTTGACCTGCAAGGATTTCATGCCATTCAATTTTTCTTTTCCCACCATAAGCTTTTTCAACAGCTGCGTCAAAAACTCTAACTGCTGATGCCCAAATATCTGGACCAATACCATCTCCTTCAATAAAAGGAATGATTGGATTATTAGGTACTTTTAATTTCCCGGTCTTGGTTAAGGTGATTTTCTTTCCACTCATGCTAAAGACTTATTTTTATTTTGCGAACTTGCAGAATTATTAAATATATTAGATTGAAGTTATTTAAGATAAAAATTCAAATAACTTTGTTTGGTATTCCCCAAAAACGTTGCAAAAGTAATAATTAATATTTTAAATTAAAAACATGAAGAATTACTGCTTATTTTTCGTTCTACTTTTTACCACTGTTTTTGTATTTTCTTCTTGTAATGGAACAAAAAATACAGATCAAAATTCTGACCTTGAAAAACCATTAGTAGAAGATAATTCTGAATGTAAAAAATTAGCGACAGTTTTAGATTATACTGGATTAGATGGTTGTACTTTTTTGTTACAATTAGAAGATGGAAAAATTTTACAACCTCATATTGGTTCGAGAGAAATCTTTGATTTTAATAACTTTTCGAAAGCTGAAACTGTTTCTATTAGTTATATTAATAAAAGAATGATGAGTACTTGTATGAAAGGACAAATGGTTGATATCCGTTGTTGTACTATTGTAAAAGAAGGATCACCCAGAAAACCTGAAGGTGAATTTTAAGCAAATATTGATTTGGTATTTTTAAAGATTTAATCTTAGTTATTTTATGAACCCAAATTTAGATCCAAGTAAGGAAAATTATTCTTCAGAAGAAGTTAAAGTTGAAAAAGCTTTACGCCCTAAATCATTAAAAGATTTTAGTGGTCAACCTAAAATTGTTGAAAACTTGGATGTTTTTATTCAGGCAGCGACCATGAGAAATGAAGCTTTGGATCATGTGTTATTACATGGTCCTCCTGGATTAGGAAAAACAACATTAAGTCATATCATTTCTAATGAAATGGGTGCAGAAATGAAAATGAGTTCTGGTCCTGTTTTGGAAAAGCCAGGAGATCTTGCTGGATTATTAACCAATTTAAATGAAGGTGATGTTTTATTCATTGATGAAATTCATCGATTAAATAATGTAGTAGAAGAATATTTATATTCAGCAATGGAAGATTACCGAATTGATATCATGATTGATAGTGGTCCTAATGCTAGAAGTATACAAATTAATTTAAATCCTTTTACCCTTGTTGGAGCAACTACAAGAATGGGATTATTAACTGCACCTATGCGTGCTCGTTTTGGGATTACTTTTTTATTGGATTATTATGATGTTCCTACATTAGTTAATATTGTAAAAAGATCTGCTTCAATTTTAAATGTACCTATTGATGATTTAGGAGCCAAAGAAATTTCTAGAAGAAGTAGAGGAACACCAAGAATTGCCAATGCATTATTAAGAAGGATTCGAGATTTTGCTCAAGTAAAAGGAAATGGAAAAATTGATTTAGCGATTGCAAAATTTGGTTTAGAAGCTTTAAATGTAGACGAGGGAGGATTGGATGAAATGGACAATCGAATTTTATCTACAATTATTAATAAATTTAAAGGAGGCCCAGTTGGAATTACTACAATAGCAACGGCAGTTGGCGAAGAAGCAGGAACTATTGAAGAAGTACACGAACCATTTTTAATTATGGAAGGATTAATTCAAAGAACTCCTAGAGGCAGAGAAGTGACGCAGAAAGCTTATGAACATTTGGGTATTGTTCCTCCAAGTCAAACAGGTAAATTATTTTAATTTAACATGAATTTTCGTCAGTTATTAAAATGGCTTTTGTTTGGCTTTATTTTTTGTTTAATATATTATTGGAGCTGCTCTTATTACCCTGGTTTATTTGGTTATCATGAATTTCATTATACGCAAGAAAAATATAAAATCGAATTAAATAATATAAATACCCAACGTATAAATTTAAAAGAAGAATATTTAATTTCTAAAAATAAATCTAAAACATTACAAAAAGCTTCTGTTGTTTTTCAGGATCAAATTGATTTAAATTTATTCCCTTATTGGTTTGGTACGGATTATGATTTTTATGGTACTACTTTAAAGCCGGGTAAAGGAGAAATTGCCTGTGGATATTTTGTCACAACTTTACTACAAGATATGGGTTTTAAATTAGATCGAGTTGGTTTAGCGAAAATGGCGTCTGAAAAAATGATTCAATCTTTGATTCAAGAAAAACATATAAAACGATATTCTAATAAAAATTTATCAACCGTATTAAAAGATATTAATTATAATGGCAAAGGTATTTATATCATAGGTTTAGATACACACACAGGTTTTTTAATTCATGATGGAGACGACATTTATTTTATTCATGCTAGTGGTCGTTATCCTTGGCAAGTCATTGAAGAAATTGCTGAAGAAAGTGAAGTGCTTCACCAATCTCTTTACCGTGTCACAGGGCAATTAAATAAAGATGATAGATTTATTAAAAATTGGTTATTTAACGATTAATAAATTTTTATTTACAAAAGCTATTTCTAACTTAGAGCATAATACACACAATCACACCCTTTTACAACTCACTATTTTAACTCCATTAAATAATTACTAAAGTATTGACAAATTAAATTAAGTCTTTACTATTAGACATTTTACTAGGTTAAATTAAAACAAACTTCCTTTTAAAAGAAAAAAGGACTAAATTATTATTGACATGAAAATCGGAATTTATGTGGATGCGTCCAACGTAAGTATGAGTGGAGGTTATGCTATGCGGTATGACATCTTAAAAGATTATTGTTTAGGAGATGAGAATCCTACAAGAATGATTACGTATCTAGCTTATGATACTGAACGGGCAAAAGAAGATCCCGTTTATCGAAATAAACAACAAAATTATTTTTCTATATTAAGAAACTTCGGCTATAAAATTGTGATCAAATACATTCGCAGATATATAGGTGAAGATGGCGAAGAAGTTACAAAATCAAGTTCGGATTTAAACATGGCTTTGGACATTATTTTACAAGCCAAGAATTTAGATAAAATTTATATATTAACTGGAGACGGAGATTTTAAAAGAGTTATCCAAGTGTTACAAAACATGGGTGTTCGTGTTGAAGTAATTGCCTTTAGAAATGTATCTAGAGATTTGGTATATGAAAGTGATACTTTTACTTCAGGTTTTGTTATTCCTAATTTAATTCCAGTTGAGGATCAAAGTATCAATGATTGGGGAAGACTTGGTTCAAGAGTTCGGGGAGTATGTTATGAAATTCAATATAAACACACTTTTGGTTTCTTTAGATATTTAGATGTAAATATGGAGCCTCAACCTGCTTTTTTCCATTTTTCTGAATTACCAAATGGCTACCCTCCAAAACATGATGGCATTTATGAGTTTGATTTGGAGAAAAATGAAAAAGGAATTTTAGCAAAGAATATTGATTTTATTTATTAGAACTACATATTAAAAAGGGAGCGAATAACTAGCTCCCTTTTTAATTAAATTTTATAATTAATTAAAAATTTCAATATATAAATCATCGACTATTATATCTGTTGAAGAATATTCATTTAAAAATACCATTCCTACTTTGTCAATTTCTTCTTTTGGAATTTTAGAATCGAAATAAATATCTAGAGCTCCTGGCTTTTCTTTTAACAATCTGGACACTCTTATCATTCTATTTTTAACGATTTCATTATTATTTTTATATCTCACATTAAATTTTGGCATACTCCAAGTATTCCATTCAGGAATATCATCTTTGTGTCTAAAAGTTCCTCCAATCCTCACCCATTTTGCTTTCGAATTTTGCAAAGGAATATAAAATAAATCAAGGTCTTTATTTTCAGCAAAAGAGAAACAAAATGACTTTTCACCTGCTATTATTTGTGTACCACAATTATAATTAACGGTATCCTTCTCAAAATCATTAAAATATAATCTTTTTACATTTTTCCTTGTTCCTCTAAATTGTTCTTCTGTATCTATAAATTTTAAATCTTCTATATTCTTTTCCCATTTTCCTAAAATGGTCCAAAAATAATTTCTCGTCATATTTTCAGCATCCAACATCCCTCCTTTTTGAGCTTGATGATGTAACCAAATATTATAATATAATAACATTGGAAATATTAATAGTGGATTATCAG
>JAHDFV010000005.1 GCA_020627985.1 Saprospiraceae bacterium | reverse complement strand
ATCAGGCAATTCATCCATATCAAAATATAAACTTTGATATGATACATTCAATACCAATGTTTTTAAATTAGGAAAGGAGTTTACATTTTCTTTTATAAATTCTTTATTATAAAATAAATTACTACCTCCAATACAAAGGTTTATATTTTCTTCTTCAAAAAGAGAAGGTACAAAAGCATTTCTCCCATGTGAATTCCCAAAAAAGACAAGTTTCGTATCTTCCCTTTTTTCTTCAATTAATTCTAATTTTGCATTAATTTCATTTTCAGATCTTACCTGTGTATAATATTCCAAAAAAGCTGCTACAGCAAGTATTGGAATAAAAAAAATAACTACAGACTTAATTAAATCTTTAGGCATTAAAATTGAAAATAAATAAAGTCAATTGCCTCAGATGGCATAAAATAAAATATACAAAAAATGAAACTATAATAGATTAACCATCTCACTGGCTTATTGATATTCTTTAATTTTAAAGGATGTTCATCTCTTCTAAAAATCCATTCTAATATTAATAACACTAATACATAAGGTAAACAACTAACATATTGTGGAATGCCATTAAAATCAAAAGAGAATATTCTTTGGATATATAGAAATGCATCTAATAAATTTTCAGATCTAAAAAATATCCAAGTCAAACAAACCAGTAAAAATGTAATTAGAATACTAAATGCATCTTTTATACTTGGCAGAAATGAATCCTTAGCAACGATATCTAAATTTCTTCTATTTTTATCTAGAAAAATCAAAGGAAAGAAGAGTAATCCATTTAATCCACCCCAAGCAATATACGTCCAATTTGCTCCATGCCAAAATCCACTCACAATAAAAATGATCATTACATTCCTAAATAAAAACCATTTATTTTTTACTCGACTTCCACCAAGAGGAATGTAAATATAATCTCTAAACCATGTGCTTAAAGAGATGTGCCACCTTCTCCAAAATTCTCCAATATCTCTTGAAAAATAAGGATAAGCAAAATTGGTAGATAATCGAATGCCAAATAATTTAGAGGTTCCTATTGCGATATCAGAATACCCACTAAAATCTCCATATATCTGAAATGCAAAAAGTATGGATCCCCAAATTAAAGTTAGTGAATCTGCTTCTTGATAATTGTCAAAAATAGCATTCGCTGCAATTGCACAATTATCTGCAATCACTATTTTTTTAAAAAAACCAAAGAGCATTTGACGCAAACCGTCTTTGGCTGTTTCTAAATTAAATGATCGCTCTACTTCAAATTGAGGTAATAATTTTTTTGCTCTTTCAATCGGCCCTGCCACTAATTGAGGAAAGTAACTTACATAAGCAAAAAAACTAATCCAGTCTTTCGAGGCTTTCATTTCTTTCCGATATACATCTATGGTATAACTTAATGTTTGAAAGGTATAAAAGCTTATCCCTACAGGTAGTATTAATTGTAAAGACCATCGATTCACTTGTAAATTAAAAAGACCGAGTAGGTCAGCGAAAGAATCTATAAAAAAATTAAAATATTTGAAGACGGAAAGTATTCCAAGATTAACTAGAATACTAATCATTAAAAACATTTTCCGTTTAAATACTTTTCCTTCTTTTTCAATTTGTTGGGCAACCAAAAAATCTACTACAGAACTAATTAATATTAAACCTAAAAATCTATAATCCCACCAACCGTAAAAAATATAACTAGCTGCTAATAATAAAACATTCTGTACGGTTAAATCTTTATTAAAGACTTTCCAATACAATAAGAATACAATCGGTAAAAAAAATAAAAATTGTAAGGAATTAAATATCAATTTCTATCTTTTATAAAAAAGGATTAAATCGAGCACTAAATGCCATTCCTATTCTAATATTCCCCGCTTCTCCCCTCATCCTTCTGTGAAAGCCTAAAGTATTGGCTAATACTAATGTATTTTTCTTTGCCGTAAAGATCGTTTCTTCTAAACCTAATTCTTTTAGTTGTTCCTCTGAAATTCTACGAGAATGAATATTGTTTTTATCTAAACTATATTCATAAGATTTTTTCAATCTGTCCGTTTTAGAATGATCATTGGATCCTTTAACATAAACAAAAGGAGCGTTTTTCATTTCTACATCTGTAATGTATAACCAAGCCTTATGCGTATTAAAAAAAGTATCTTCATGAAGATTCGTTTCAGGATCAATTGTTCCATTATCTTCACCTTGAGTCAGACAAGAGAGTAAACGAGTGATTTGATTAATATTTAAATTTCTACGTTCCGCAGCTTTAAATAGTTTTTCTATTTCTTTATGATGAAAAACATCTTGTATCGTTTTATAATCTCCTAGGTTTCGAATCGATAAATTAGAATATTCATTGGGTCCATCTTGTCTTCTTCTTGATCGACCTTCTTTTTTTAAGGCTTCTTTACATTCTTTTTCTAATTGATCAAAAACTTCTTGAGGCAGGAAATTTTCAATCACAACTACTCCATCTTTTTGTAACGTTTCTATATGCCCTTTTATACTTTCATCTAAAAACTTAGAACGTAATGCATATCTCTTATCTGCTAACCAAATTCTAAATGGCTGTGTCCCTAATCGATTAATAAAATTATTTTTTATTAATTTTTTATTACTAAAAATATCTAGTATAGGTACTCTGGATAAAACGGTATTAATTCTGCTCATGACCTAAAGTATTTATATATAAATTTACTACTTTTTCTGTTGACATTTCCTGATAATTCGAACAATATTGATTCACAGAAGATATTCTATTCTCTAAATTAGTATCTTGATCGTTTATATATTTCTGTATAGTTTCCACTAATTTTGTATAAGAATCAACAACATCGACTCCTTTCGTTTCCACTAATGTTTTTAAATGTGGATAATCAATTAATCTTCTGGCTGAAGCCCAATATTCTAATTGAGCATCTCCATCAAAAGATGTTAATATAACAGGTGTATCACACATTAATGCATCAATACTTGCTTCCTTAATTTAAACTAACAGAACTACTTGCAATTAACTGAGACAAACTAATAATATCATTCATTTGCATCGACCACGCCATTTTGCTTTTATCGGCTAAATCAGGAAAATCAACAGCGACTCTATTTCCTTGCAATGCTTTTAATCTTGGCAACCAAGATTTATCAGCCATCCCTCCTTGTACATTTTGTGGATGAGGTCGTATAATAAATTGCATTTTTTCACCAAAAGTATTTTTCTTTATTTCAGTAGCAATCCATTCTACAATATCAATTTCTTTGGGTGCAAAGCGTGGAGAACTCATCCCAAAAAAAATATATGGCAACTCACTATTTATTCCTAATTTTTCAATATATACTGAAGCATTTGGATTCTTTTTACTTTCTAAATGCAAATCAAAATGAGGAACACCTAGTGCATGAATTTTCTTAGCTGGAATATTATAATAGGATTGAAATTCTTCTTTCATAATGGGTCCCCAAGCAATGTATTCATCTGCTAGTGCTGGGAACCTTCCTTTACAACTAATGTTATCCCAACTTAAAAGATGAATGATTGTTTTTTTATCTTTTTTCTTCGCTGCTTTTAGCAACATCCCTTCTAAAAAATTAACTGGATATGTAGCTACTACAATTTTGGGTTGTAATTGCTCTATAAAATCTTCTGCTTTGGAAGACGTAATAAATTCATTTTCCTTTTTAATATAAGTCTCTCTTAAGAATGGGAATTTTTGAATTAATTGGTGAATAAAATACAACCATCTGGGTCTAAGGTGTTTTATGGGATTTTTGGATGGATTATATTTAGTAGCTCTAATATGTTTTTCCCAAAGTGCCGTATTATTTTTCACATCTTCTAAATAATATTTTCTTGCTTCTAAATATTCAGAACCTTTTTGAGATTTTGGATCATAAAATTCATGTAATTCTACTCTATTTTCTTGGCAATATTTCACCAGATTTTCATCATTTTTATCAGGAGAAATTAAGGCTACTTTTTTTCCTTGTTGCACTAATTTCCCTAACAAATTGGTTTGCATAACCATTCTTGCAGCAAATCCATGAGAAATAATGTAAGCAATATCTACCATTCTATTTCTCTCCAATTAATAAGTAGCAAAGTTCTTTTTTATCTGTAGTTAATAATGAAGGATTTTGTTTCTCTTTATTTTCATTGTAATGAGAAATATATTCATTCAACATTTTATCCTCTGCAGTACTACCCGTTTCTGTCACTTTCCAATATGGATTATACGCAAGGCATTTTACATTTTTATATCCTAATTCTTTAGTAATTTTTTCATAATAAGCCTTATTATATGTTGTTCTTAAAATACCAGTTTCATTTTGTTTTTTATTTTTTCCTAAAACTGCTTTTACGTAATATTTAACTACCGAAATAGGATTATATTTTAAACGTAAACTCATCGCTTTAGAAAATGGTAATTCAGGAACTATTGGCATAAAAATTAATCCTCCTTGGGTTAATAACCTATATGCTTCTTTTAAAGTTTTACTAGGATCTTCGAAATGTTCTAATAATCCTATATTATAAATACAATCGAAAGAGTTTGCAGAAAAATCTGTTTGTTCTACATTGGCTAATTTCATTTTTGGTAAGGGTAATCCATAATGTTGAAAACTATATTCTGCTACTTTAAAACCTTCCTCAGCCAAGTCAACCATCGTAATATCTGTATACCCATTTTTTGAAAGATACATGCTCGTAGTACCTCTCCCCGATCCTAATTCACAAAATGTTTTATATGAACGATCTTTTATCATTTCTAATAAATCGTTTGCATATCCTTTTTGCCAAAACTGAAATATTGTTTTGGGTGTTTCTTCAGTATACATCGGATTTAAATATTCTTTTTCGGATTGTTTTCCCCAGACATTATTCCATCCGTCGTAGCTACCTTGTTCTTTACTTGACATGTTTCTTCATTAAAAATTCAGCAAATTCAAAATCTATTGGATCATTAATATCAATAGATCTTTCTCTTGGCATAACATAGCCTAAACATTTATTTCCAATAATTTCCCCTTCATTTATCAATTCAATTGACGAAACATATACTGAGCAATTCCTTACATAAATTTCAGGTAATTCATGTGCTGCCATTCTTCCATTTTCTTCTTCTAAGAAAGGAATTAAAACATCATTTTCTAATGTTTTTAATTTAACAGGATGGATAGCATGATCTAATTGCATGACACTCACAGAAGAATCTCCTTCTCCTTCAATTAATAAATTTATGGTCTGATCGATATCTTCTCCTAAGGTAAAAGGAGAGCTAGGCTGGATTATAACGGTATAGTCAAACTCCGAATCGATTACCGATAAGGCGTGTTGCATATACGTTATGGCAGGAGCTTTATCGCCAGAAATTTCTTCAGGTCTTCTTAAAGCTAAAACATTAGCATATTCTTTCGCTATACTTAGAATATCATCATCATCACTCGATACGACAATTTGTGTAATTTTTTTTGAAGCCAAAGTTGCTTCAATTGCATATCGGATGAGTTCTTTACCTGCTAATTTTTTCTTGTTTTTGCCTTTGACTCTTTTAGATCCTCCCCTGGCAGGGATTACTCCTAGTATGTTGTGTTTAAGTGCCAATTAATTTAATAATTTTATCTGCTATAAAATGTTCTGTTTTCTCAAAAGACTCATATGTGTTACCACCAATGTGTGGTACAATGACTATATTTTTATTCTTCTTAGCATACTGGATTAGAACGTTATTTTGTACTTCTGGTTCTCCTTGTAGCACATCTAATCCAGCACCTTGTATCCATTTATTTTCTAAAGCTTTCACTAATGCTTTCTCATCTACAATTCCACCTCTTGAAGTATTAATAAAAAAAGAGCTGGCTTTACACGCTTTAAAAAATGACTCATTTAATAAATGATGTGTTTCTTCATTGTAATTCACATGAAGAGAAATCACATCGGATACTCTTGCTAATTCTTCAAGAGATGATAAAAACTCAACTCCTTCTACACCGATCTTGGTTTCTTCTCTCGGTTCAACGGCAACGATTTTCATTCCAAAAGCTTTGGCATAATCTGCCATAATCGCTCCTAGTCTTCCGAAACCAATGATACCAATTGTTTTCTTGTATAATTCATTCCCTCGATACAGATCTCTTTCCCATTCTCCTTTTTTAACCGCTTCGTTTGCTCGAGGAATATTTCGCATTACACTCATGGCTAAACCGATTGCCATTTCTGAAGTCGCTCTTACTTCTTTTAAAAATTCTCGTTCGCCTTTAAGGCAAACAATCTGAATCCCTAACTTTTCACATAAAGGAATATCTATATGATCTATGCCTGTAACAGGAGTCGCTAAAATTTTGCAGCGCGAGTTTTCTGTCAAAACATCTGCGTTCATTTTATGCGCTAATCTGAACCAAAAAACATCATAGTTTTCTAATGCCCATTTTATTTTATGCGGTTCACATTGTTCAACATCTACTGTTGCATGTTTTCTCAATTTAGCGATTACCGCTTCACTAAAATCTTCGGGTTCCGCTATTAAGATTTTCATATTCTTAGTAACTCAATATTTTACTGAAGGTTAATTCTTCTGTAGATAAAAGGTCAGCTATTTCCGTTCCTGATACTCCACCGCCATATATTTTATCGGGTGAATAATGACCGTTTTTCACTTGAGATAAAACTGCTGTTTTTATTGCATCTTTATCATACGTTACATCTAGAACATTTTTACCTCTTTCTCTACCACTCTGTCTAGAACCTATATTTACTACGGGTATTCCTAAATAAGCACACTCTCTAATTCCTACACTTGAATTACCAATTAAACAATTACTGTTTTTAAGGACTTTCAAGAAATCTAATGGTTCCATATTCTTAAAGAAATGGATGTGTTCCATTTTATATTTTTCTCTATAACTTCTTATTCCTTTGGATGTACCATCAGAACCTGCATCTACATTCGGCCAAAACCAAAGTGTTGGTATCTTTAATTCATTAATGGCATTTAATGTCAATTCGATGTGTTCTCTTGACATTTTATATTCTGTGGTAACAGGATGTTGCATTACCACAATGTATCCATTGGATAAATCTGGTTGTATTCCTACTCCTCCATATTTACCAAAGAGATCAAAATCGAATTCGTGATTGACTAGAATTTCATGAGCAATATCAATAGAGGGACAACCTGTTACAAAAACTTTTTTGGGGAATTCTCCCATTTTAATCAATCGTTCTTTTGCTTTGGCTGTAGCTACTAAATGCAAATCAGAAAGCTTAGTAATAGCATGCCTTACCTTTTCATCGATATTTCCAGTCACTTCACCTCCTTGAATGTGTACTAATGGAATATTCATATAAGAAGCTGCAATTGCCGTAGACATGGTTTCAAAACGATCTGCAACGGTTACGACTGCATCAGGCTCTAATCGTTCAAAGACTGTTGCTAATTCTAAAATGCCTAAACCTGTTGTTTTAGCTTGAGCTGTTAGATTTTCTCCTTCTAAAACATTGAAAACTCTGGCTTTAATTTCAAAGCCATCTTTTTCCATATAATTGACGGCTGTACCGTATCGTTCTAATAAAGCAGAAGCTGCTACGACTAACATTAATTCTAAATCGGGATGATCTTTAATTGCTTGTAAAGCCGTTTTTATTCTACTATAACTGGGTCGTGCTGTTACTACAACACATATTTTTCTTTTACTCAAGATCTTCCGTTTTTATGAAATCGTATTGGGATTTATCTGATTTTAATTTCTTTCCAATCACATTTCTAAATTGAGAAGCATCAATTCCATAACCTTTCGGTTTTTTGGCTTCTAAATCATCAAATCGAATGGTATGCCCTTTTTTTACATCTTTATTAATCGCTAGCGATTTTTCAAAGATTTTCTTCAGGTCTGTATATTGAGAATTATCCGATTTATTAATGGGATTCGCTAAAGAAGCTTCAATGTTTCTTACTCCTTCTACCAGCTGTTTTATTTCATCAATGGTCATAGATGATTTAGCATCTGGTCCAAAAATTCTTCGATCAAAAACGGCATGAAATTCTAATAATTCTGCTCCTATTGCTGTTGCCGCTATTCCTGCATAAATAGATCCTGTATGTTCAGATAAACCAATTTTTAATTTGGGATATTTTTCTTTCAATTCAGTAATGACATTTAAGCCTAAGCGGTCATAAGGTGTCGGATAGCTTGTGGTACATTGTACAATACTTAAATCATTTCCAAAGGTTTGAATGAAAGCAACGGCATCATCTATTTCTTGAAAAGAGCTCATTCCTGAAGAAAGAATAATTGGTTTATTCGTCTTAGCAATTTTCTCTAACATCAAGTAATTTGTTACTTCTCCTGAACCAATTTTATATCGCTTCACTCCAACTTCCTCAAGCAAATCAACCGCTGCTTGTGAGAAAGGAGAAGACATAAATTCTAGTCCAACTTCATCACAATGTTTTTTGATACCCTGCCATTGTTCTTTGGTAAAACCCATTCTATCCCAATAGTCATAACGTGTTTTATCTTCATAACTAAAGTTGACTCTAAAAGGCTCATGTTGACTACTTTCTGCTTCGGCTATGTGCGTTTGAAATTTTATGGCATCAATCCCTGTTTCCGCTAGCGCATCAATGTAGGAATGGAGGATTCCTAAACTGCCATCATGTGCTTGACCTATCTCAGCTATAATAAAAACTTTTCCTTTAGACATTGGCTACAAATTTAGTATACCATTCGTATGCTAAGCCTAATCCTTCATCTATTTTAATTTCTGGATTATATCCTAATAATTTTCTAGCCTTTGAAATATCTGCTAAACTATGAGGAACATCGCCACTTCTTTCAGGACCGTGAATTGCTTTTTTATCACAACCTGCATGATCTTTGATGGATGTCCACAGATCATTTAATGTTGTTCTTTCTCCTAAAGCAATATTATAAATTTGATTTAAGCCTTCTTTATTTTCTGTAAACAATGCTAATAAGTTTGCTTGTACAGCATTTTTCACATAAGTAAAATCTCTACTAAAAGATCCGTCACCGTTTATTGTTGGAGGATTGTTGTTGATAGCAGCTTTCATAAATAAAGGAATTACAGCAGCATACGCTCCGTTTGGATCTTGTCTAGGCCCGAAAAT
Source organism: Saprospiraceae bacterium (assembly GCA_020627985.1). GTDB lineage: Bacteria > Bacteroidota > Bacteroidia > Chitinophagales > Saprospiraceae > JAHDCE01. Next base: position 28,669 of record JAHDFV010000005.1, on the reverse strand, counting down.
ATTGAAGTAACGCAATCCTACATATTCCATTCCATATATATCGCCAAAAACTCTGGCGTATAATTCGTTTACTAATTTAGTAACGGCATAAGGTGATAATGGATTTCCTATATTATCTTCTACTTTAGGTAAAGCTTTGTTATCACCATAGGTTGAAGAAGATGCTGCAAAAACAACTCGTTTAATTCCCAATTCTTTCGCAGCAGTAAAGACGTTTAAGAAACCGTCTATATTTACTGTATTCGTTTTGATTGGATCATTTATTGACCTAGGAACAGAGCCTAAAGCTGCTTGATGTGTAATGGCATCAATCCCCTGAAAAGCATCTAAGCAGGTTTGGTAATTTCTTATATCGCCTTTGATAAATTCAAAGTTTGGATTAGACATAAACTCTTCTAAGTTATGTAAAAATCCTGTTGAGAGATCATCCAAAACTCTTACGAATGTTACTCTTTTATCTTGGAGTAGTGCTTCAACAATATTTGAACCTACAAATCCAGCACCTCCTGTGACAAGAATTTTCATATTCTGTTTTCGTTTTATTTATTCAAGTGATAAAAGTAAGTAATCATTTACTTTTTATCCCGTTTGATTTATATTATTGATTTCTGAAAAAATAATAACTTTTATTTTTTCTCTGCTGCAGTGTCCAGACCACATTGAAATGGAATTTGATCCTGTATCCGCAATAATAACTAAGTCTTTTTCTTCTACTTTTGGTAAGGAAATATTTTTCTTTAAAAAATCACCTGTAAAACAAAGTGGTCCTCCTATATCATACTCTTGCTGTTTTCCTTCTTTCACTTGTCCTTTTTCATTTAATATAGATATCTCGTGAAAAGGTGGATGACTACTATAAATTTCCCGAACAAATAAATCGCCTCCTACATGAGTTAAAATAATATTGGGATCAGTATGATCAAGAACATACTCTACTTGACTAACTACAAAAGAATTATGTGTATGAATAAATCTTCCATATTCTGTCATGATTTTAAAATCATTAAAAATAGAAGGACATCTATTTATTAATTCTTTTACAAAAGTATCTAAGCCTTCTTGTTTTCCTTTTTTTGTATTGGCGGGAAAACCTCCTCCTATATCGATGAAACGTATTTTATCTTTTTGTACATGATTAATTTCTTTTGCCAAATCATATACTACTCCTATAGCTTCTATGTGCCCTTTAATATTACCAATTTCAGAACCTGCATGTACATGTAAGCCAGAAATATTATTTGTATTTAATGCAAAAAAAATAATTTTCTTTTTTTCAGAAATAGGTATTCCAAATTTCGAACGATTATTACTTACATTAAAAATATCTGGTGCTTTAATATCGACTAAAGGATTAATTCTTATTCCAATATTTAAGTTATTCGTTTCTTTTAGTCTTTCTAATTCAGCGAAACAATTAGCATTTAAATACATTCCTGGATATTCTTGATCACAAGTCTGTATTTCTTTCCTTGTTTTCACTGGAGAATCAAAAATTATTTTTTCATTTGGGCATCCTGCAGTTTTCGCTAATAGAACTTCTTCAAAAGATGCCGCTTCTAAACCATATCCTAGATTTACAATATGAGATAAAACTTCAGGGATATTATTGGTTTTTATTGCTGCGGCATGAAGAACATTATTAGAAGTAAATACTTCTCGTAAATGATTTAATCTATTTTCTAATAATGAAACATTATAAAAATAAAGCGATTTCTCTCCAGACAATTTTGGATTTTCTTTAAATTTATTCTGTAGAATTTGACTACATTTTTCTATGTTATTCCTATATAAATGAATTGGCTTTTTCATCTAGGATTTTCATAAATAATTTATCATTATCAAATCTAGTATTCTCTTCTTCTTGTAAAAGGGTATAAATATTATTTGCCCCTAAGGCTACACGAATAAATGCGCCACAACTATATTTAACAGGTTGTCCAAAAAATATTTTTGTGTATGAACCTATTTCATAATTATCATTTACCGTTTCTTGATAGAAACCCTTTAAATCATCATAACTTAAATAAGTACCGAATCTAGATTTCACTCTAAAAGAAATAATACTTTGATTCGTTTTTTCTTGATGAGGCATTAATTCAAAAGAATTACTTTCTAGAATAGAATTACGAATGGTAGCATTCCAACTTTGAATTAATTTTGAAGAATTAGCTCTAGGAATATCATTAAATCTTTCCATTTCATTTAAAGCAATCTCCCATCTTAATATTAATCCTTTATTTATTTTTTTCCTAAAATGTTTTTTCAAGTTAGAAAATCCATTTGTGAAATCATATTGTGAAAAAATTTTATCAAAACCTTCTGTATATTTTGGTAATATTTCTGAGTCATTGATTTTTTGAGTCATTGATTTAGGAACTAACATTACTCCACAAAATGGCGGAGCCATATAAAACTTAGAGCCTGTAATCATTACCATACAGCCCATTCCCAAAAGATGATTTACTAAACTTTTAGAATTTCTAAATTGGCATAAATCCACCACCCACATCACATCTTTATCCAATTTTGGAATTAAAGAAATATCATCTTCTATTCCTGATTTACTACCAATTACTAAAGCACCTATTTTTGATTTCTTTTTATCTTGAATTAAAACATCGCTAATTTCATTGCTATGTTTTATAATTTGTCCTTCATCGTTTCTCGCTTTAAAACGAGCTAAGTTGACATCATATCTTAAATTAATGTCTTCTCCTTTTTCCACTTCTTCTCCAAACTGATTTCTATTGGCATAATATTTTCCTAAATATGCCATTTGACTCCCTGAACCTAATTCCTCAGGACAAGTCAAGATTAATAAAATTTCTTTTGTCGGTTTAAGGATTTTAGAAAAAAGAATGGGCAGATAAGCCAAATCACTTCCTGAAGGAGCAAAGACTAAATCAAATTCATCTTTACCTTCATAATTTAATAAAGATTTAATTCTTTTTATTTGATGATCTCTTGTAGCAATTATATTATCTGGTGTTTCGAATAAATCCGTTTCTTCCAGAACTTTTGCTGTTAAGGGATTTAAAGTAGAACAGGTACAAGAACCTCTATTAAAAAGATTATCATATACAGTAGGATTAATATGATATTTATTATTCCCTGTTTCTAGAATATCTAGCCGTTCGTCTCCCCCTTGAAAAACAAGATTTGAAATGTCTTTTAAAATTTCCAATTACCTTTTATCTATAATTTCCAATATTCAAAATCTTTTTCTTTCATTTTGCCATTTCCGTACATTCCTTTTAAGTCTATTAAAATGCCTTCTTTGACCATTTTCGAAGAAAAATAATGATTATTTAATCCTTCATATTCATTATGACTTACTGCAACAATAATTGCATCGTAATTATCTTTAATTTCTGAAGTTAATTGTATTTTATATTCGTGTTCAACTTCTTCTGGAGAAGCATATGGATCAACCACATCTACGGCTACAGAATATTCCATTAATTCTTTAATTAAAGTAGCTACTTTAGAATTACGAATGTCTGATACATTTTCTTTAAATGTTATTCCTTTAACAAGCACTTTACATTCACTAGGGTTTTTACCTTTTTGAATGAGCATTTGTACTAATTTCTTAACAATAAATGCAGGCATATGATCATTTATTCTTCTACCAGCGGCTATGACTTGTGGATCATAACCTAATTGCTTTGATTTATGCATTAAATAATAAGGATCTACTCCAATGCAATGCCCTCCTACTAAGCCAGGAAAAAACTTTAAGAAATTCCATTTAGTACCTGCTGCTTTTAGCACTTCTTGTGTATCAATATTCATTTTATCAAAAATGATTGCTAATTCATTCATTAAAGAAATATTTAAATCTCTTTGAGTGTTTTCAATCACTTTTGCTGCTTCGGCAACTTTTACAGATGAAGCTCTATGTGTTCCTGCTGTAATAATATGTGAATAAACTTTATCAATTTGTTCTGCAGATTCTTCATCTCCTCCAGAAACTATTTTTAAAATTGTTGTTAAAGTTTTTTCTTTATCCCCTGGATTTATTCTCTCAGGAGAATAGCCAAACTTATAATCTACATTTCTTTTTAAACCTGATAATTCTTCTATTCTTGGTAAACAATCTTCTTCTGTACAACCAGGATAAACTGTAGATTCAAATACGACATAATCGCCTTTTTTAATCACTTTTCCTACACTCTCTGAAGCTTTCAATAAAGGTGTTAAATCTGGCACTTTATGTTCATTGATATCTGTAGGAACTGCAACTACAAAAAAGTTAGCTGTTCTCATTATTTCTACATCTGTTGTAAATTCAATATCTGTATTTTCAAATGCAGCAGAATCTAATTCTTTAGAAGGGTCAATTCCTTGTTTCATTAAATCAACTCTACCTTGGTTGATATCAAAACCAATAACACTAAAGTGTTTTGCAAATTCCAAAGCAATAGGAAGACCTACATAGCCTAATCCAACTACAGCAATTTTACTTTCTTTTCTTAATAGTTTTTGGTACATCGTTTTTCTCTCTTTTAAAATCCCCAATTCAAACTAATATTTGCAAAAGTTTGTTGTCCTCTCATAAATTGAGGTGTATATGAATTCGTATCATCTGTTATTTTTGAAGATACTAAACTTGCATTAGCATAAATATCATGGAATATTTCATATTGGACGGTTAATCCGATTTCTGTTTGTTTATATTGTATTGATTCTAGATACGGAATTCCAGATATGCCCCCAAAACCTGGTAAGAAACCGTATTGGTCTGCATCTGGTCCTTTCTTTATCCTTAAATAATGAATTTTACATTTTAATTTTTGGATTGGTTTATAATTTAATTCGAAATAAATTTCTTCTGCATTATCTCTTAAATAATGTCCTAAATTATAACCATTATTTGTCAAGGTTGTCGCGTCCAATCCATGTCGGTAAGCGTAAGGGTTTGATCTATTATATTCTGCAACAAAACCAATATTGGTTTTAGCAATATTATAGGAGGCTGCTCCTAATTTAAATCCTAATTCATTACGTTGTTTTTCCTTATCAAAAACAACTGAGAATTTTAGTTCATCAATATATAAGGTTCCATATAAATGTAAATAAGGAATATTTCTAGAACTTACATCTAAGAAGAGTTGTCCATTCTGACCTGCTTTATTGGATTGACTACTTTGAGCATGATCTACAGATCTATAGAAAAAGAATGGAATTAAATAAGCAGGATCAAAGCTCGAATCAGAATAAACAGTAGAATTACCAAATGAAAGATGTAAACTTTTAAATGGTTTAATCGTAAACATATTTGCAACTATAGCCTTTTCTCTAAAGATTTCTCTTTCTTGTCCGTTTGCAGCGATATATGTTCTGGTACTATCAATTACCCCAGAATTTAACCAACCATGTATATAATTAAATTCTAACCATTTCGTAGGTTTTACTTGTAATTTTATTTGAGGTATTGCTGGAAAATTACCAGAAAAGATATTTGCATTCTTATATGAATTCCCCCATCTAAATTGATCTTGAACTAAACCAATTGTACCCCATTCCCAACCATAGGTAATTCCTCCTCTTACTTCGCTAAAATCTGTGAGGTCTTTATCTCTATTAGGTCTATTTGCTCCTACAGGGTATGTATTAAAATATTGCGGGTCAATTAATACTTCATTTTCTGAAACATCCCGAAAGCTAAAAAAAGCTGAAAATCCTTTTCCAAGATATGTATTGACTTCTCCTCCATAATATCTTCTAAAAATATTTTCTGTAGCGATATAGTCCACTCCAAAAATAGGATTAACTGTTGCTTGAAATTTTTTAGAGCTATGGAAAATGGCATCTAATCTTTTTAAATCATTTTTATGAAACCATGTTTTTTTAGAGAAGAATTTTTCATTATTATATAGTTCATTAAATTCTTCTCTTTTTAATTCTTTATTATAATCTCTAAGAAAAAACTCTAATTCTTTTGTCTGTCTCTTATTTAATGATTCTCGATTATTATTTAATTCGGATAATTTCGATGCTATTAATTTTCTAGAATAAGGTTGGATTGCTGAATTAATTTCAATGAGTTTTTGAGCAGCAACTTCATTTAAAAAATCATATATCGAATGCTTTGACATATGTTGATATATATCCTGCCCCTTCATAGGTAAGGATATTAGAATCAGAACTATAAAATATAGTATTCTCGTTTTCATTATTTTATACTAATTAAGAGTTAAAAGAAATAACTCTGTTAATAAAATTAGAAATCATTGTTATCTCGATACAACAGAAGACTTGAACAGCTTGCCTTTTTTAGATTTGACCTTTGGATTAAAAGGCATTATCTTGTGTTTTACCACCAAATAATGTGAGGAAGATTATTTTGATATCAAAAAAGAATGACCAATTTCTTAAATACCAAATATCGTGACTTGTTCGCCCTTCTTTTGATTCTTTGGTTTCAGTTGGTCCTCTAAAACCATTAACTTGAGCCCATCCAGTAATTCCAGGTTTTGTGTAATGTCTTAAGATATAACTTTCAATTTCATTTGCTAATTCTTTATCTAAAGAAATAGCGTGCGGTCTAGGACCCACTACAGACATATCACCTTTGAATACATTGAAAAATTGAGGCATTTCATCTAAATTGGATTTTCGGAGAAATGCACCAATTTTAGTAATTCTAGCATCATCTTTTGTTGCTTGTTTTTCTTCCTCCGTATTTAAGACCATTGATCTAAATTTATGGCAGATGAAATTATTATTTCTATAGCCTACTCTTGCTTGATTAAATAAGGCTGGACCTGGCGATTGATATTTTATTAAAAAAGATAATAAGGGATATAACCAAGAAAGAATAAATACAATGACTAAAAATGAAAATACAATATCAAAAGATCTTTTTAGAAAACGATTTCTTAATCTTGCAATATCTTCATCTTTGACAGAAATAATTGGATAGCCGTTGTGAACTTCCATTTTAACCCCTCCAGAAATTAAATCTACTTCTAATGGAATGATTTTAAAATCGATGAAATTTAATAATGAATAATTCATTAATCTTCTAACATCTTTTCCTTTCATTTCATCAGAAGCATATATAATCATATTGACATTATGCTCTTTAATGTAATCGTAAATTTTATCAACTGTACCTATTTTTTTATATGGTTCAGGTATATTATTACCAACAGATCCTAAATATTTTACTTTTCCGAGGTGTGCATTTCCAATTGTTCCTTCAACTTTTTGCAATACATCACAATATCCAATAACAATATAATTGAGCATTTCTACTCTTCCCATACTTGGGATATATCGTTTTAATAAAAATCTACCTAGAGGGAGAAGAATGGCTAAGGTTACATAGAAAACAGGTATAAACGACCAATCCATACTAAATAGTAGGAGATAAATTAGTGTTAATCCTATAAAATGTAATAGATAATTATTGAAGACACTTTGAATTTCAACTCTAAATGTGGTGTATTCAAAACGACCATATAATTTATTGGCTAAAGATAAAGTTGAAAACCAAAGAAGATTAATAATTATCCCTAAGTATATATGTTCTTTATTAGGATAAAGATCTCCTGTTACTAAAAAAAAGGAAATATAATAGGATAGGTTTATACCTATCAAATCTATTAACATCCTTATTATTTTTTTTGAATGGAGCATATTTTAGCTTCTCTTCGAATTAATGATCAAGGTTAGTACATTTTCAAAATTGGAAAGTATATTGTCTTTATCCAAATTTTCTTTAGAATATTTTCTAGCATTTTTTTGGATTGTTTTCATATCACTTCCTATAGTTTGCAAAATTGCTTTTTGTAATTCTAAAGTGTTTTCAGGTTCTATTACAATACCCATATTATTTTGATTTACGACTTCCTTTAGAGAAGAATTAGGGTTTGCGGTAACAATTGGGCATCCTCCAGATGCTAAAATACTCGTCAGTTTTGAGGGTAATACTAAATCAGAAACATCTTTTTTCTGCAAGACTAAATGGACATCACCCGTAGCCAATAATGCTGATAGTTTTTCATAAGGTTGAAGTGGAAAAAATTTGACATTTTCAAGATTTTTTTTGTTTGCCAATTCTACCAAATCTTTTTTTCCTGTTCCATTTCCAACTATTATAAATCTGATTTTATCATTATCTTTTAAGTTTTCAGCAACTTCGATTAAATGTTCTAATCCTTGTTTTTGCCCTAAATTTCCAGAATATAATACTATGTTTTGTTCTGAAGTATATCCAAATTCTTTTTTCAGAGACTCTTCTTTCGTCATGGGGTAAATGACTTTTCCATCCACCCAATTTGGGAACAATACCATTTGATTTTCAGGAATACCTTTCTCCATTATTTTATTATACATCCCTTCACTTATTGTTGAAACGCGGGTTGCATTTTTCATAATAAATCCTTCAATTTTAAATAATAAATTTAACAATCCATTATTTTTTATCATTCCAAGATCTTTTGCAATATCAATTTGTAAATCTTGTACATGATAGATAAAGGGAACTCGAAAAATTTTCGAGTAAATGACACTTAAAATTCCAGATGGAAAAGGAGGACAAACAGTAATAATAATATCTGGTCTAGAAAACATCTTTCTAAAAAAATAAAACATTGATGCTAAAACAAATAATCCTTCATGAATTATTTTCTTGGAAGCAGTTGCATTTTTAGGTACATAGGTTGGACATCTTCTTACTTTTACTCCGTTCAACATTTCTGTAAAGAACCATCCTTTTTTCTTGTATTCATCACTTATTTCCCAATCTGGATAAAATGGTTTTCCAGTAATCACTTCAACTTCATGTCCTTGCGCTGCAAACCATTCTGACATTTCTCCAGAGTACTTCGGTATTCCGATCATGTCTGGATGATAATGTAGGCCGTATATCAATATTCGCATTTTTTCTTCCTAAATTATTTTTGTAATCCTGTTTGGATTCAATGTTTTTGCGCAATAAATTTTAAAATATTTAAAGCTAAATTACATTAATTAAATGAGAATTCAATACTTCAATTCATGTATTAAACTGGTAATATATTGCACTTTTAGAGTTATTTTTTAATCTAAAAATCATTCGCTAATATAGCCAATCAGTATCAAATTTATGATGAAAATTTATTAGATTAAGTGATTGAACTTAACCTATCTTTAAATACTTTAGCAGGGCTTCCTATACATATTTTCCCTGCGGGAAGGTCATTAAAAACAGATGATCTTGCGCCAACCACTGTGCCTTTTCCTATGGTAACATTGGGAGCCACATAAACATCTGTAGCCAACCAACATTCTTCTTCAATTACAATCGGTTCTGAATAAATTTCAAAATTTTCTTTTGTATAATCATGGGATCCTGTACAGATATATGATTTTTGAGAAATCACTACATTTTTACCAATATTAATTTCACCTAAACTATATAAAACTACATCATCTCCAATCCAACTGTAATCTCCAATACTCACTTTCCAAGGATATGTAGTTCTTACTGTTGGTCTAATGATTACTCCTTTCCCAATTTTTGCTCCAAACAAGCGTAATAAAAATCTTCTCCAACCATAAAGTATTTGAGGTGAAGGGCTAAAAAAGACAGCTTGAACTAACCACCATAGTTGAACTACGATTCCACTTCTTCCTCTAAAATTAGGAGGTAATTTAAAAGTATTCAGTTTTTGCATAATTATGCTTTTGCTATTTCTTTATACATTTCACTGTGCCTTTTCACACATGCATTAATATCTAATTTATTTAATGCTGTTTCTCTGGCTTGTTTTCCTAGTTGCTCTGCTAAGGTTTTATCTTGAATTAATTTTATTACTATTTCAGCTAATTCTTTTGGTGCTTGAGTAGGAACAACTAAACCACATTTATTTTCTTCAAAAATCTTTTTCACATCTCCTACATCTGTAGATGCTACAGGTTTTGCCATAGATAAAGATTCCCAGACAGAGATAGGTGATGCCTCAAAATTTGAAGAACAAACATAAATATCTGTTCCTTTTAATACTTCAGGAATATTATTTTTAGGTCCTGTAAAAATGAGATTATCTACTTTTAATTCTTTTTGAATTTTAAGCAATTCATTATAATATCCCAATTGACTATCTCGAATAACACCAACTACAATAAAAATTAATTTTTCATTTGGTAACATTTGAGTTACTTGGTGCGCCATACGAATAAATGTTTTTAACCCTTTCATAAAATTCACATTACTTACGGTTAATACTTTTATATGGTCTTTATATTTTAATAAATCAACATCATTGTTCTCTACAACTTCTGGATTAAATCTTACTGTATCAACTGGCGCTTGAATTATTTTACATTTCCTTTTTTCTAATGCAGGACTATTAATGTAATATTCTTTTGTTCTTTCACAAGCTAGAATAAATGAATCTGTAAATAGCCTAGCTACTATTTTAAATAATACTCTAATAAACCAAGGCATTGAAGTATCATTTAAATGCCAAACATTTTTCACGCCTGCTAATCTAGAAGCAATAACTCCTTTAATTTGCCAAGCTCCATTACAATGAACTACTGCTGGTTTTTTCTTTTTCAACCATCGATACATATAAATCAATTCAGGAATAAAAAAGATAATAAACATCAAAAGTTTTTTCTTATCTTTTGTAATCCTGTTGAATCTTTTTAGTGCAGTAAATTGAACTCCTGCATCTGTCATTTCTTTTATAAAACGATCAGAATCTGGATTATCAGGTAGAAGGACTTCGGTTTCTATATTATAATCGGATTTTAATCTTTTGGCTACTTCAAGAACTCTTCTTTGTGGTCCGCCATAAATACCTTCTTCTAATATATTAATTACTTTCATCTTCTATCCTCGATTATTTCCAATCCATATTTTTTTCATAGCCAGCTTTAATTAATTCTGCTCCAGCTAATTTTTTAAATAGATCTATTGATTCTTGATTAAAATAATTTTTCCAATCTCCTGCTATTCCCTTCCTTAAGAAACTCTTTTTATTTTCATCTCCAGGTTTTCTCTTTGTCAATTTTTTAAAAGAAAAATCATCTACAACTGCTTGTAATTTTTCTCTACTTACAGGCGTTTTACCTACAAAACGAATAGCTCTATCCATTGCTGAAGGTGCATCAGATAATAATTCTTCATATTTAACAATACAAACATTTGAATTATCTACACTAGCATTTACCACTTGACTCCAACTGCTATGATTCCATTTTGCTGCATATCCATTAAACATATATTTTATGAATTCAGGCATATTTTTTTCTACATTCTCATAATCATCAAAAGGCATTTTTGATCGGTAATTTTTTACGCTAAATGATGGATTCCTATCATTTTCAAATAAAAAATGAAAGTAAGCTGAGACCATTATGTCTCGTCCATCTCTTAAAATACAAATTACTTTACCGTAATTCTTATGATAAATATTATGACCATGCATTATTGCTTCTTCAAAATTAGGACTTACATTCCTAGGAAAAGGAATACCCGTTGCTTGTTCTAACATTTGACAAAACCATGTCCCACCTGATTTAGGAAATTCTGTAACTAATACTAGTCCTAATTTTTTGTTTTTAAAGTGCCACATATAGAGTCTTTTTAAATTGGCACTCCAAATTTGTAGTCTACTTCTTTTATCTTTTCCCATTAGTATTTAAAAAATTAAAATAAAATCTTTTTAATTTATCGACAATACTTCGTCTTTAATTGTTTTCATAGTTTGGGTTTCAATTTTTCCTATGTCTCTCAATCGTTTAGCTTCTTTTAATACTTTTTCAAAAGCATTAAAATGTTCATCCATTTTATATCCAAAATTAAATGGATGAAACCAAAGATGAAAGATCTTACCCTGACTTGAAGCTTGTTGTAATCCTTTAATAGCTTTCTTTTCTAAAATAGAAAAGGGTACATTTTTTTTAATTCCAAAATGTGTGATTCTAAAAAATAAGCTTCCAGGAATATTTACCATTCCGTTTTTATTTTCTGCATCTACAACTGTAGGTGAAATCGGCAAAAATGTATTTAATAATGATATGGGTTTTTTAATTGCATTTGGCATTCTGTCAAACCAAAATTTATCTGGACCTCGATAACAATTAATTCCATTTTTTTGAAACACATCTAAATGGCCAATTAAATTTCTTGGAAATACAACAGATTGACAATCTATTCCATATTTTTTTAAAATTCCTTTTGCTCCTTCTACATCTTTCTCTACTAAATATTTATCACTTTTAGGAATTTTTCCAAATAAAATATGATGGTATGAATGTGTACCAATTTCATGAATGACTTTAGCATTCATTACTTGATCCATAAATTCTTTTGCTAAAACATATGAATTAGATTCATTATTTAAAATTGAATCTTCATATATTTTTTTTGAAGTCAAACTCGGATAATAATCTTCAATTTTCATTTTAGAAAAAATAGACAAATTATCTGAATCTTCTATTAACCTACCTACCATCGCCCAAGTTGCTGGGATTTCATATTTATCAAAAACGTCTACTAATCTTTTGACAACTTCTCTTGTTTTTTCAAATAAAGGCAAATAAGAATCTTTATTTGATTCTTCTATTCTACCCCAAGCAATTTCTGTATCTAATGATATGACAAATTTACCTTTCTTCATTATTGATAATATCCCCAAGGATTCTTTTTATTCGTACTTTCAAAAAGTTCTTGAACAAAGGGTTTATAGTATTCAATTAATTGATTAATTACTTTATTTTCAGGAGCTGCTTTTGTTTCAATCTTTTGGGTATTCATTTTTTTATAATAAGGAAGCAATTTTTCTTTTAATACTTTGACATATTTTTCACCTCCTTTAATTTTCAATAAATTCCCTATAACTAACTTCCTTACTTTAATGTAAATACCATTAATTAACTTTGATTTTACTTTTATACTTTTATTGGAATGTTTAAATTCAAAAGCATTAAAGAAATTTTCATCAACATCTATTTCATTACACAATTCTTTGTAAAAGTTATTTGGTGTGTTTTTTAAATCTTCAAAAAAAAGAATACTTACATTTTCTTTTCCAAAAACCTTCCAATACTCTTTTAAATAATTTATATAATTCCCTGTTGATAAAAACCCGTTTTCTTTCTGTTTCAATAGATCATTAAAATAATCATCTTGCGTTTTTCCTTCTTCTAATTTCCCTAATTGTTTGGAAAAATTAAACCAAGATTTCAAACGGTCAATTGGTTCTCTAAGAATAAAAATTATTTTAAACGGATGATCTCCTATTACTGATTTAATTTTCTGAGGTGTTCCTTTTGAATACATATAATCAGGAGATGCTTCTAAGTAAATTTTCTCTCCTTGATCATTAAAAAATTGATTAAAAACATTTATGTTATCACTAAAAGGATAAATGCTTCTCATTTTATCTTCACCATAGTCTTCATCCAAAAAATAATTGGTTTGCTTTATTTTGGAAGGACAAATTTCTGGGTGTTCACTTAAATTATCGAATACAGATGTTGTACCTGATTTATTAGCTCCAGCGATAAATACATATTTTCTTTGCACTATTGTACTACAGATTTTTTACGACCAAAAGGAAGGAAACCAAATTTCTTATAGACAAAATAAGTACAAGTTCCATTGGTTAAAATTTGAAAAATCATATTGGTAATTGCAGCACCTACTGCTCCTAAAATAGGTATCAATAAAACACCTACTGCAATATTAATTACAGTAGTAAACATAATTATATTTTTAAAAGTGCTTTGATTTTCTGTCATTTGTAGAATAACTCCAACAGGACCTGTTAAAGAATTAAAAAATTGTCCTACAATAATTATCCTTAAAGCCAAAGCAGCCCCTTCAAAATCTTTCCCAAAAATACTCACGATAAAGTCAGCTCCCAAAAAACAAACAATCAAAATCGGTACTGTAATGAAGACAATACTATTGGTAATATTTTTTGCTGTATTGGCTAAACGATTGAATTGATTTTTGGTAAAGAATTCCGAGAATTTAGGAGCAGCAATAATATTACTTGCCATTAATGGTAACATAGTTAATTGAGCAACTTTTAATGCCGCATCATAAATACCTAACTCTGAATTTCCACTATACACCTTCAACATGAGTTGAACAATCCAATGTCCAATTAACAAAGAAGAACTTGCTAATAAAAAAGGAAAAGCCAATTTATATAGCTGTGGTACTTCTTTGACATTTTCTTTAAAAGAACTTAATTTTAAATTTTCTTTTTCCTTGGAAATAGAAAATCTCCATTTTGTCATGGAGAAAATTGCAGCTAAACAAACTGCAGAGAAAAAAGCAATAACAGGTAATTCAGCTTTTTCTACATTGAATAGAATACAAGCTAATAAAATCAGTATCGTAAAAAAAGGAATTGATATATAATCAAAAAGCGAAAACCAAAGTGTGTTCTTTCTCGCTCTGAAAGATTGATTATGTATTTTAAATAAGGTAAAAGGTATTATTCCAATAGCTAGAAGAAGAATAAAAAAATCTGTTACTTCTAATTTGTAGGAAAAATAATCTTGCCCTAATATTAATACTGAAAAGAATACAAAAGAACTGGAAAGAACCGCAATTACTCCTTTGCGATTTAAATTTATGATTTCTCGCCAATCATTATTTGTACTATTTTTAGAAATATAGCGAAGTAAATAAATATCTATTCCGCAAATCGCTACAATTCCTAAAATACGAATAGAAGCTACAAAAAAGGAATAATTTCCATAAATGTCTGCTCCATATTTGTTGGTAATTAATAGTGTTAGCGCATAAGTACTAAGGATACCAAAAATCTTAAGTAAAAAAGCGGTAGCACCTCCTTTTAAAATTTCAGAAGTATCTGCCCCACCTTTTTTACCCAATAAATTGAGTACTTTATCTATTAATTTATTCAAAAATTAGTCGACGCTTTAAAACTTTATTGCAGAGATTAAATTCTTTAATTTATCAAATTAGGCTTTGCCATTAATTTTCATAAACCAAGAAATCGTTTTATCTAAACCGTCTTCAATAAATGTAAGTGGCTCCCAACCTAATTTTGCTTTTGCTTTGCTTGTATCTGAGAAATTTCTCATTACATCACCCAATCTTTTTTCTCCATGAATAATATTCACATCTGTAAAATTAAAACGAGCTAAAGCTTTTAATAATTCTTCAGTTACTTCTAAAACCGTTGTTTCTTTATTGGTTGCAATTTGGAAAATTTCACCTCCAACATTTTCTTTCGTTGCTGCTAACCATATGGCTCTCACTAAATCACCAACATAAATAAAATCTCTGGTTTGTTTTCCACTACCATAAATTTCTAAGGTTTCTCCAGCAAATACTTGGCGAATAAATTTCGCTACAACACTACTTTTATGTGTAGAGCCTGGTCCATAAACATTTCCAAATCTAAGAGCAACAGTATCTACTTCAAATGTTTTATTGTATGAAGAACAATATGCTTCACCAGCTAATTTACTTGCGCCATATGGAGATACAGGATGACAAGGTAATTCTTCATGAATTGGTGGAATACATTCTCCAATTGGTGCGCCACTTGATGCAAAAACAAAACGCTTTACTTTATTAATTCTACATCCTTCTAAGTAATTAAATGTACCAATTACATTGGTTACACAATCCATTCTTGGATTTTCAACAGAAGGCCCAACCCCAGTATTCGCTGCCAGATGAACGATCACATTAGCACCTTTAGTTATTTCTAGTGCTAATTTTTCATCCATGATGTCGCCAACGACTAATTGTATTTCTTTTTTGTTCCAATTGGCATCAGCCATGCTTACTTCTACAGCATTATCTGTAGCATAACTTAAATCTTCAAAAGAACCTACTGATAAGTTATCAATAATTCGGATAGAAATATCTCTACCTTCATCTAACAAAGATTTTATTAGATTTCTACCTAAGAAACCACAACCGCCAGTTATTAACCAATTCATTTATATCATATTAAAGTATCAAACTGGGAGTAACTCCCAGTTTGATATTGATGGATAGATTCGGAATTATTTATTCCATTTTACACGAGGGAATATCTTTTCATTATCGATATTTCCTTTGTATTTGATGATAATTTTAAGCATTTCACCTAAAACTTCAGTTGTCATTAAGTTTGGTTTTAAACCTAAATCCATTAATCCAGTATATTTTGGATTATAATAATGTTCTTCCGCTTCTTTTCTTGGATTTGGAATAGATTTAACTTCAACATTTAATCCTAATGCAGCACCTGCTTTTTGTACATTTTCAGCTAATTCATTTACAGTAAATGTTTCTGTTAACTGATTGAAGATTCTTAATTCTCCTTTGTCAGCTACATTATTTAACGCTAAGTCTACACATTGTAAAGTATCCTTAAGGTTTAAGTATCCTCTAATTTGACCTCCTTTTCCATAAACAGTTAAAGGAACTCCAGCTACTGCTTGAACTAAGAAACGATTTACAACTGTACCAAAGATATCATCATAGTGGAAGTTAGGTAATAACCTTTCGTCCATGTCAGATTCTGTTGTAGATAAACCATATACTGGTCCCTGCATTAAATCTGTTACTCTTAATCCAAATGTTCTTACATAGAACCAAAGTAAATCTGTATCTAATACTTTAGTGGTATGGTATAATGACCCTGCAGCACGAGGGAAAAGGAATTTACCTTTTCTACCGTTATGCTCGATATTTAACCAACCTTCTTCGATATCAATATTTGGAGTACCATACTCACCCATTGTACCTAATTTTACAAGGTGACAATCAGGAGCATGTTCTAATACTGCCCAAATTACATTGTGTGTAACTTCTAAGTTATTCTTTAAAGTATAGTGTGCTTCTTCGTATCCTTTTAAAGAATATGGTGCAGATGGTTGTTCAGCATAATGCACAATTGCATCTGGTTTGAACGTTTTTACCATATTTTCAAGAAAACGGTAATTCTTTAAATCACCAATTCTTACATCAATTTTTTTGCCCGAAACTTCTTCAAAGATTTTAGCTCTTTCTTCTAAGTTAGGCGTATGCATTAAACCTTCAGAAGATGTTTGCATCGCAATATTTCTTCTAGAATAATTGTCAACTGCAATTACTTGGTGTCCCTTATTGGCTAAGTCCATAGACGTAGGCCATCCTAGATAACCATCCGCTCCTAGTACTATTATTTTCATTGTTTAAACTAGTTTATTTTCAGTTAAATAATTCTTTAAATTATCTCCACTCATGAAGTCTTCTAAATCTGATCGGTAAATTTTATCTACTGGAGAAGAATTAGGACCAAAATCATAATTAATATCTCCATATACAGATTTAAATGCAGGAATTACAGCAAAGTAATTATCGATTTCAAAGGTTCTTCTAATTTCCTCTTCATTGATTAATTCTTCGTATAATTTTTCTCCTGGTTTAGCACCGATAATTTTAATATCGATATCTCCATCTACTTGATCTCTTTCTTTGTAAATATCAACCATAGAAACGGCTAAATCTTTAATAGAAATAGTAGGCATTTTCGTTACAAATACTTCTCCTCCATTCGCTAAGAAAACAGATTCCATCACTAATCTTGCTGCTTCTTCTAATGTCATGACAAATCTTGACATATTTTCATCGGTCAAAGTAACAGGTCCTCCTGCTAAAATTTGGCGTTGAAACAAAGGAATTACAGATCCATTAGAACCTAATACATTTCCAAAACGTGTAGAAGCGAAAATTGGATATTTATTTCTTTTGGAAGCATTTGCAGCTGTCATTAAACGCTCTCCCATTAATTTAGTTGTACCCATTACATTTGTTGGGTTAACTGCTTTATCAGAAGAAGTAAATAGAACTCTTTTTACACCTGCTTCTTGTGCACAATCTATAATATTTTGTGTACCTAGAATATTAGTTTGTACTGCTTCACTTGGAGCTTTCTCACATAAGATTACATGCTTTCTAGCTGCCGAATGCAATACAATATCCACTCCTTGGAAATATCCAGACAATTGTGATTTATTTTTAATATCACACATGTAGAAATGTACATCATCTCTATCCCTGTAGGAATTTTGTAAAAAGAACAATTCACTTTCGTTATTGTCCAATCCAATTATTTCCTTAGGATTAAATTGGGAAACCTGTTTTAATAACTCGGCACCGACTGTACCACAGACACCTGTGATAAGGACACTTTTGCCTGACCATTTACTTTCCATTAAATAAGTATTGTTAAATTAAATTAATTTCAATTTTCTGAAGCCGTTGAATTGAGGTATATCTTTTGAAATAGCATATGCTAAATTGTAAGTGGGGCTCCATCCATATTCATCTAGCTTTTTTCCTTCAGCTACAAATGAATAATGATTTCTAATATCTTGATCTATGTATCGAAGTTTAATGTTTTCGAAAATTTCTACAATGGTTTCAGCGATATTATTCACAGAATAATCTTTCTCAACCACATCTAAACTTCTATTTTTTAAATCTTCTTTATTTTTTAAAACATACAAGATGGCAGAAGCCGCATCTTTAATGTGTATTGAAGGTCTTTTTTGCGTCCCTTTTCCATGAACACTGATCATCTTTTTAGTACCAGCTGTGCAAATAAATTTATTGATTACTGCATCGAATCTTGTTACTTTTGCCAAACCATATACTGTACCAATTCTAAGTATTGTAATATCCAATCCCCGATCTACATATCCTTTAATCGTTTGTTCAGCATGATATTTAGAATTGGCATATGCTCCAAAAGGTCTAAATTCTCCTTTCTGTTTTCCTTCCATCATTGGACCATATACTGCCGTTGAACTTGCATGAATAAAATGTTTCACTTTATTCTTAATTGCAGCTTCTAATACATTTACAGTACCCCAATGATTGACTTGTTCTGCCATTTTTGTGCTACCTAAACCCATAGGAGTTAATACAACTGCAGCTAAATGTATAACGATATCTACATCTTTCATGACAGTTATCAGTGCATGAGGATTTAAGATATCTCCTTCTATTAATTCAAAAGTGTGTTGAGAAGGTAATTCCAATAATGCCTTATAGGAACCCGTCGAAAAATTATCATAGATTCGAATAAGTGCAGCTTCTTCAAAATGTTTTAATTCATCTAGTAACTGAGAACCGATGTAACCACAAGCTCCCGTTATTAAAATTTTTTGCATTATTGGTCTTTCTTTTTACCAATGTGGGTATGAATACCACATTCTGTTTTACAATTTCCTGACCATCTGCCTGCTCTCTCATCAGTATCATCATTGCTAGCCCTTGTACAAGGCGCACAACCTACACTCATAAATCCTTTTACAAATAAAGGATGAGAAGGTAATTCATTTCTAGTATGGAAAGTCCAAAGATCTTTCTTTGTCCAATCAATGATTGGGCAAATTTTTACTTTCCCATCCTCTAGAACATTCACAACATCCATTGCTGCTCTATTGTCTGTTTGATCTCCTCTTACTCCTGCGATCCATGCCTTATACTTATCTAACTCTTCTTGTAAGGGTAATGTTTTATTTACATGGCAACATAAATCTGGATCCATTTCATACAGGTTGCCATATTGCATTTTAAAATTATCGTGCCCCATACCTGTTTTCACATTAATGACATTCAAATTATAATCATTAATTAGTTGATCTCTAAAAGCTAATGTTTCTGCAAAATGAAAACCTGTGTCTAAAAATATAACCGGTAATTCAGGAATTGTTTTAGCGACTAAATATAAGAGCGGTACACTTTGTGTCTGAAATGAAGATGTCATACAAATGTCTCCTCCATATTCTTCCCAAGCCATGAGAAGTCTTTCTTCTGTGCTTTTTTCAGAATATATTTTATTGATCTGTCTTAAATCCATTTTACTCTTATTTTAGTTAAGTTCCATTTATTAGGACTTTGTAGTTAAGATAAGTAACTTTCTTTTAACTTGATTTTAAATGTTTTAGGGAATTAAATTTTAAATTTTTATTCTCGTTTAGATCATTTATTAGTACATATAATAATCCAAAATAGAAACTGAGTATAACCCATTCCATGAAAGCAAAATCTCCAGCACCGCCTGAAACTAAAATTCTGAATAATGGCTGTGCAGGTAGTACAAGCATCCAAGCAATAGAAAAAGACATTTTAAGTCTATTTTTTCTTAATAAATAATGAAGCATTCTTTTTAAGAATAAATAAGTTAAACTTAAATACATGGTTAAACCCGCCACTATTCCCAAGAGTCCACTCATGTACCAAATATTCAAAAAGAAATTATGAACATATCCTTCATGACCATCTCCTAAATCAGTTTTAGTTGCTAAGCCATATCCTTTGATTGGATGTAACTTAATCTTCTCCATTACTAATTCAAACATTCCTATTCTTGAATTATCCGAAATTTCACTAAAACGGCTAAACAAAGCGCTAAAAACACTCATTATTTCCTCAGCAAATGTAAAAAATACAAGTCCAGTAATACTAATGATGCCTAATACTTGTAATAAGTATTGCATTTTTTTTTCTTCAGCTGTTAAGATTAAATAAAGAAGAATAGAAAATGCAAAGCCAATAATATTTGATCGACTAATGGTAATAAATATTAATGCAGCTGAAGTATATTTTGCTATAGAAAACAAAAAATTCCTTCCTTTCTGAAAAAGAGCTATTACAAAATAGTGTATCAAAAAACCTGTTGCTAAGTTATTTTTCATGCTCACTAATATTGCAAGATCTCGATCCATTTTACTAAAAAAAGTAAAAGTGAAAATATCGAAATTGAAAATCTTTTTAAAGATACTATACATTAAAATTGCAGGATTCCCACTTAACAAACCCAACGCTAATGTTTTAAAAAGATTTTCTCCTGCTAGATACAAGACTAATTGAGCAAAAACTATAAAACTAAAACAACCAAATGTTGCGGAATAGCACATTATTTTGGTCAATTTTAGCCGCACTATTTCAATAATAAAAATTGAAAACAGTATAAATACTAAATAATAAACTGATACCTTAAATAAATATGCTATTGCTGCTCCTACTTCAGCAGTCCAAGTAATAGAGATACCATAAGCAAGTAATACTAAAAAATAAGACGTAAGAAAGACTTGAAATTGCTTTAAAAAAGCAAATAAAGAAGTTCTAAAATCTTGAAAAAACAATCCTAACAACATCAATAACATAAAAATATGATATTGTTTGAAGTTTAATGGACCTAAATCTACCAATGTAAACCATTGGAAAAGGATTAAAGCAATAAATAAAAAAGAATTAGTAGCAATAAATGCTTTGTAAAATTTATCGATCAAATTTCTATTACTCTATTTCAATACTTTCTTACTTCACAACAGTTTTGAAGTATTCGTATGTCCTTCTAAGTCCTTCCACTCTATCGACTTGAGGAACCCAGTCCAAGACTTTTTTTGCTAAAGAAATATCAGGTCTACGCCTTTTAGGATCATCTTTTGGTAGAGGTTTGTAAATCAATTTTGATTTCGGATTTCCTACTAATTTTAATATTTCCTCTCCGAATTCATTCATTGTTATTTCTGAAGGATTCCCAATATTGACAGGTAAATGATAATCACTAAAAAGCAATCTATAAATACCTTCTATTAAATCATCAACATAACAAAAAGAACGAGTTTGATTTCCATCTCCAAATACCGTTAAGCCTTCTCCTCTAATTGCTTGAGAAAAAAATGCTGGTAAAACTCTACCATCGTTGGTTCTCATTCGAGGACCATATGTATTAAAAATCCTTACTATTCTGGTTTCTAATCCATGATACGTATGATAAGCCATGGTTATTGCTTCTTGGAAACGTTTTGCTTCATCATAAACACCTCTTGGTCCAATTGGATTTACATTACCCCAATAGGATTCTGTTTGAGGATGCTCTAATGGATCTCCATATACTTCTGAAGTTGATGCAATCAACATTCTTGCACTTTTAGATTTTGCTAAACCTAATAAATTATGAGTCCCCAAAGATCCTACCTTCATTGTTTGAATCGGCATTTGCAAGTAATCTATAGGACTAGCTGGTGAAGCAAAATGTAGAATATAATCTAACTCTCCTGGCACATGTACATAAGTACTAACATCGTGATGATAAAATTCAAAATCTTTTCTTGGGAAAAGATGTTCTAAATTTTTTATGTTTCCTGTTAAAAGATTATCCATACCAATGACATGGTATCCTTCTTTTAAAAATCGATCACATAAATGAGATCCTAGAAAGCCAGCTGCACCAGTAATTAATACTCTACCAGATGATTTTTCCATAATAAATTAGTTCTTTATATTTAATGATCGAGGACGTTTAAAAAAGTGATTCTAATTAATCACAACAATAGCTATATATTTTCTGTAAAGATTTTTTGTTAGTTTTAATGACCAACAGTATTCTGCTTTACTTTTAAACAAATTCATTTTAAAAATCCTGCTTCAAGATCTTTTTTTGACAAAATAATTTTATCCCTTTTTAAATTCCATTGAATCCCTATTTCGGGATCATCAAATCGAATTGCGCCTTCATGTTCTTTAGAATAAAATTCATCACATTTATAACTGATAATAGTTTCATTCTCTAAAGCTAAAAATCCATGAGCAAATCCTTTGGGAATAAATAATTGATGTTTGTTTTCAGCAGATAACACAGCACTTGTCCATTGTCCAAATGTTTTTGAATTTGGGCGAATGTCAACAGCGACATCAAATATTTTTCCTTGTATAACTCGAATGAGTTTTGCTTGTTCTAAGGGTGCCTTTTGAAAATGTAATCCTCTTAATACACCTAGATCAGATTTTGATTCATTGTCTTGTACAAAATCAACATCTATTCCTGTTTGTTCTAAAAATTTCTTTTTATTAAAAGATTCAAAAAAATAACCTCGCTGATCTCCAAATACTTGAGGTTCAATTAAGAATACACCTTTAATGCTCTGTTCTACTGCTTTCATTTTCGTTGCAAAAGATTCAAGAGATATTTTCCATAACCACTTTTAATTAATGGTTTTGCAATATCATTTAATTGTTCATCAGAAATAAAACCCATTCTCCAAACGATCTCTTCTATACAACCAATTTTATGAGATTGTCTTTTTTCTATCACCCGAACAAATTCTGTTGCATCATTTAAGGAATCAAAAGTTCCTGTATCTAACCAGGCAACTCCTTGATCCATGATACCTACTTCCAGTTCATTTTTTTCTAAATAGATTCTATTTAAATCTGTTATTTCATATTCCCCTCTTGCTGAAGGTTGAATTTTAGAAGCTATTTCTACTACATTATTATCATAAAAATACAATCCAGGAACGGCATAAATAGATTTAGGGTTTTGAGGCTTTTCTTCTATTGATATTACTTTGTTGTTCTTATCAAATTCAACAACACCATATCGTTCTGGATCATTGACTGGATAGGCAAAAACTCTTGCTCCAGATTTTAACTGAGCACTTTCTTGAAGTAATTGAGTTAAGCCAGCTCCATAAAATATATTATCCCCTAATATTAGAGCAACTTCATCATCCCCTATAAAATCTTTTCCAATAACAAAGGCTTGAGCCAAACCATTTGGAATTTCTTGAATAGCGTATTTGAATTCACAACCTAAATTTTTACCATCACCTAATAATCGCTTAAATTGCGGATTATCTTCTGGTGTTGTAATAATTAAGATTTCTCTAATTCCTGCTTGAAGAAGAATGGAAAGCGGATAATAAATCATCGGTTTATCATAGATCGGCATTAATTGCTTTGAGATCGCTTTAGTTATTGGATATAACCTAGTTCCTGACCCTCCTGCTAAAATAATTCCTTTCATTTATAAACTCAAATTATCTTTTTGTGTATTGTTTGTTGTAATATTCTTTATAGTTACCTGAAGTAACACTTTCTAACCATTCTTGATTATTCAAATACCAATCAATTGTATTCGATAAACCTTCTTCAAATGTAACTGAGGGCGTCCAGCCTAATTCATTTTTCAGTTTGGAAGCATCTATTGCATATCTCATATCGTGCCCTGCTCTATCTGTCACATAAGTGATTAGATTTTTCGAGTTCCCTTTTTCTCTTTTGAGTTTTTCATCCATTAATTCACATAATAAATGAATTAAATCAATGTTTTTCCACTCATTATCTCCACCAATATTATAGGTTTCTCCTAAAGTTCCTTTATGGAAAATTGCATCAATAGCTGCGGCATGATCTTCTACCCATAACCAGTCCCTTACATTAATTCCTTTACCATAAACTGGTAATGGTTTTTGCTGAACAATATTATGTATAAATAAGGGTATTAATTTTTCTGGAAACTGATTTGCCCCATAATTATTGGAACAATTTGAAATTTTAATCGGCATCTTATAGGTATGCCCCCAAGCTCTTACTAAATGATCTGAACCTGCCTTAGAAGATGAATATGGACTTTTAGGATCATAAGGAGTTGTTTCTAAAAAATATCCTGTATCTCCTAATGAACCATATACTTCATCTGTAGAAACATGGTAAAATAATTTTCCATTAAAATTATCTTTCCATGTTTCTTTAAAGACTTGCAATAATACAGCCGTACCTACCATATTTGTGGTAACAAATGCTAATGGATCTGTTATAGATCTATCAACATGAGATTCAGCAGCTAAATGTATTACCGCATCAAATTTATATGTTTTGAAAATACTCCTTATAAATTCTAAATCAGATATATCTCCTTTTAAGAATGTATAATTTGAGACGTTTTCAATATCTTTTATATTTTCAAGATTTCCTGCATATGTCAACTTGTCCAAATTAAAAATTTGATAATTTGGATATAAATTTACAAATCTACGTATGACATGCGAACCAATAAATCCAGCGCCGCCTGTTACAAGAATCTTCATTTTAATCTTTATTAAAATGTATTGCTATTAGAATTAGATAATCATTCCAGCTCCAACAGTTTCATTGGTGCCTTCATCAATTAAAATGATACTACCTGTAATTCTATTTCTTCTGTATGGATCTGCAAATAATGGGACAGTAGTACGTAAAGTTACTCTTGCAATATCATTCATTCTAATTTCTTGATCTTCAAGATTTCTATGAAGTGTATTGATATCTAATTTGTAATTTATTTCCTTTATTACGCATCTAGCTTCTCTAGTTGTATGCATAATTGTATATTTTCCTCTAGGCTGCATTGGTTTTTCATGAAACCAAGAAATCATTACTTCAATATCTTGAGAAACTTCTGGTTGATTGTTTTCTCTAACAATCATATCTCCTCTACTGATATCAATATCATCTTCTAACAATACTGTTACAGACATCGGTGCATGTGCTTCTTCTAATTCACCATCAAATGTATCTATCTTAGCAATTGTTGATGTAAATCCTGAAGGTAGAACCGTTACTTTATCTCCTTTTTTCATAATTCCACCTGCTACTCTTCCTGAGTAACCTCTATAATCATGGAATTCATCATTGTAAGGACGAATAACATACTGAACAGGAAACCGAACATCAATTAAATTGTGATCACTCCCTATGTGTACATTTTCTAAATAGTATAATAAAGTAGAACCTTTATACCAAGGCATGTTTACAGATTGATCCACTACGTTATCACCAGCTAAAGCAGACATTGGAATGAAACTCACATCTTTCACATCGAGTTTAGAGGCCCAATTTGAAAATTCATCTTTAATCTTTTCATAAGCATCTTCTTTGTAATCAACTAAATCCATTTTATTGACACAAACGACTAAATGAGGAATTTGCAATAATGAAGCAATAATTGCATGTCTTCTTGTTTGCTCAACTACACCATTTCTTGCATCAATTAATACAAGGGCTACATTTGCAGTTGAAGCACCTGTTACCATATTTCTTGTATATTGAATATGACCTGGTGTATCACCTATAATGAATTTTCTTTTTGGAGTAGAAAAGTATCTATATGCTACATCAATTGTAATACCTTGTTCTCTTTCAGATTTTAATCCATCCGTTAATAATGCTAAGTTAACTCCTTCTTCACCTCTTCTTTCACTTGTTTTTTTAACTTGCTCGTATTGATCTTCGAATATAGATTTACTATCGTATAATAATCGTCCGATTAATGTACTTTTACCATCATCCACACTACCTGCAGTTGTGAATCGTAGTAATTCCATATTTTCGTATTCCTGTTGTGTCATTTTAATATTATTAAGAAGTGCAATTTTAAAATTGCAATGTTTTTTAATTAGAATTTAAAATCGTTTTACAAAAAAAAGTATTGGCTAGAAATAACCTTTCTTTTTTCTGTCTTCCATTGAAGTTTCAGATCTTTTATCATCGGTTCTTCCTCCTCTTTCTGTTACTCTTGTCGTTGAAACTTCCGTAATGATTTTATCGATGGTATCAGCTTCTGATTCCCAAACCCCAGTACAAGTCATATCACCAATTGTTCTACATCGAACTTTTTTACGAACGATTTTCTCACCTGGTTTCTTTTGGATATAGTCTGTATTGGCCAATAAGATTCCGTCCCTTTCAAAGACATCTCTTTCATGAGCGTAGTATAAGTTTGGTAATTCAACTTTTTCCATAGCTAAGTACATCCAAACATCCATTTCTGTCCAATTCGATATTGGGAAAACTCTGAAATGTTCACCAAAATGTTTTTTACCATTAAAGAGATTCCATAATTCAGGTCTTTGATTTTTAGGATCCCATTGCCCGAATTCATCTCTATGTGAAAAGAATCTTTCTTTTGCTCTTGCCTTTTCTTCATCTCTTCTCGCTCCACCTAAAGCAGCATCAAATTTTCCTTTTTCTAATTCATCTAAAAGAACAGCAGTTTGTAAACCATTTCTACTTGCATTTGCACCTTGCTCTTCTCTTACCATTCCTGTTTCAATAGCTTTATCTACTGATCCTACTATTAATTTAGCGCCAATTCTTTTTACCCAATTATCTCTAAACTCAATTGTTTCAGGAAAATTATGTCCAGTATCAACATGTAACAATGGGAAGGGTACTTTAGCAGGATAAAATGCTTTTGATGCTAGATATGACATAAGGATAGAATCCTTACCACCTGAAAACATGAGTACAGGATTTTCAAATTGAGCAGCCACTTCTCTCAATACAAATATTGATTCTGCTTCTAATTCTTTTAAATGATTTAACTGATAATTCATTATTTATAATTATTTATCTATTTCTAGAAATTAAATTCTTATGATTGGTAAAATGTAATCGTAAATCTTTTGTGCAGATTCTTCGATTGATAAATCTTCTGTTTTGACTTCAAGTGCTGGGTTTTCGGGAGCTTCATATGGGGAGTCAATTCCTGTGAAACCTTTTATTTCTCCTGCTCTTGCTTTTTTATAAAGCCCTTTTACATCTCTTTTTTCACAAATTTCAAGAGGAGTATTAATAAATATTTCAATGAAATTTTCTGAACCAATTATTTGCTTTGCGAAATTTCTAATTTCTTTAGTTGGACTGATAAATGAATTTATTGTAATTAAACCAGAATTTAAATACAGTTTTGCTACTTCAGATATTCTTCGAATATTTTCTGTTCTATCATCTATTGAAAAGCCTAAATTATTATTAATTCCTATTCGAATATTATCTCCATCAAGGACTTGAGGAAAAAAACCTTCATTATAAAGTTTGCGTTCTAAAGCTTGGGCTATTGTACTTTTACCTGAACCAGATAAACCTGTCAACCATAATACTTTAGCATTTTGTTGAAGTCTTTCTTCCCTATCTTTTCTTTGAATTAATCTGTCAAAAATTGGATGGATATTATTATTACGATGATTCAAATGAACTTAGATTTTAATTGATTAAATTTATTTCTAATTTTGCCTCTTGAAATTTTAAGCCACAATTTTTCGTGAAAGAAATATAAAATTGTTTTTGAAATTAATTCTGTTAATGCTATTGCTAAAGCTGCTCCTTCTGCTCCTTTTCCTAATATTGAACCTGATATAATAAACGTCATTGAAGTTGCAATTAATCTCCATGAAATAGTTTTATAAATTATATCCTTGCTCTCAATGTTTTTATTTTTCCACAATAACTGCCAAAATCTTTCATGAAAATAATAGATCACCAATTTTAAAGGAGTCTCTATTATCATGATCCATAAAGACTTTTCTAACTGAGGAGATCCATAAATAATCCAAGTAATAATTAAGGCTACTATAAAAGTATCTAGCATTGCTACTAGCCTCCATGATAGTCCTTTTAAAATAGATCTTAGGTGAGATTCTTTTGCATATGCTTTATTCATTTTCTAGCTTACTGTAACTTCATTATTTATCTTCCCTCTACCGATACTCTCGTAATAAAATCCTTTTTCTCTAATTCTTTCCAAATCATATAAATTTCTTCCATCAAAGATGACTGGAGATTTCATTAATTCTTTCATTACATTGAAACTTGGTGCTCTAAATACACTCCATTCAGTTACAATTGCTAATGCATCAGCATCTATTAATGTTTCATATTGATCAGCAGTATATTGGAGCTTATCTCCATATATTTCTTTCACATTTGGCATTGCTTCAGGATCAAATACTTTGATTGTTGCTCCTGCTGCTAATAGACCATCTATAATATATAACGCAGGTGCTTCCCTAATATCATCGGTATTTGGTTTAAATGCTAATCCCCACAGTGCTATGGTTTTACCCGTTAAATTATTGCCTAATG
>JAHDFV010000209.1 GCA_020627985.1 Saprospiraceae bacterium | reverse complement strand
ACTGATGTTATCATTGAAAAACTTGAAAATGAAATACCTAATTTAAAAAAGTGTCAAACTGAATCTTTGAGCTTAGGTGGAAATTTTGCTTCTGAAGAAGAATTAAATGAATTTATCATTCAAAAAACGGGTGAGGTAAAACAAATTTTATTAACTCAAGATAATATAATTGATCTCGTTTATAAATATGGAAGAGAAACAGATATTATCATTGAAAAAGCTTTTGAATTATATCAAAAAATATCAGATCCTATCCAGAGAATACATGCAGCAGAGATTTGGTATTCTATTCATCATGAAATGATAAATACACTTTGCGATTATTTAGTGAGAAGAACAGGAAGATTGTATTTTGAAAGATTATCCATTAAAAGCAATTTGGACATCATGAAAAAAATGCTGATCCAAGAATTATCTTTGGATGCTGATCAAATTACACAGCAACTTATAGAATTTGAAATGGAATATGAAGAATTAGTTTCATTTCAGAATAAAACTAATTCTTCTTTGTTTAATACTTAATCCCAGTCCCAGTTATCTAATAAATTAGATTTAACAATGCCATTATTAAGTTCAGCTCTCATATCGGAAACTACTTTTTCAGGTAAATCGATAGCTTTTGCCATTTCTTTATTAGACATGTTATCTTTTAGCAGCCAACATATCATCCATTTTTGGATGGGTACATGATTTGAAGCTATAACAGTATCGGTTACATCAGTAAAACTTTTATTGCAATTCTTGCAGACATATCTTTGACGATGAACAACCCCTTTATCGTGACCATTCTTACGAACATCGAAACTACCACATTCCTTACATTCTATTCCGTTTTCCCATTTTAACTCCCTTAATTTTTCATAACATCTAGCTTCATCGATTAGATCGGTAATTAGCGTTTTTTTGCCCATTTGTTTTAGTAATTGTAATTGTGTGAAATACGTGTTTATTTTGGGTTAACTGTGTTTCACATAATAAGATTCCTTTAGTAGTGTGTGATACTAAAGAATTCTCTTGGTTTTTATGAGCGGTAAAGAAAGGGGGTACTTTACCAATTGTGTGTGCACAAATATAAAAGATTGTTGATTTTGTTAATACTTTTTTCTAGGTTTTTTTGGGTATTTAGGTTTAGAATTAGATTTGCGTTTGTAAGAATTGGAATTTTTACGTTTAGGATTATATTCTGGTCCTTTAGAAAAACCAGAGGGCAAAGGGCTTTTATGTACTGCTTCTCCCAATAATTTCTCTATTTTTCCAAATCGAAATTGATCGTCTTCTGTAATAAATGTAATTCCAACACCCGTTGCATTTGCTCTAGCCGTTCTGCCAATTCTATGTATATAATCTTCAGGGTCTGGAGGTACATCATAATTAATTACCAAGTTTATATCTTTAATGTCAATTCCTCTAGACAAAATATCAGTAGCAACTATAATAGGTGTTTTACCATTCGTAAAATCTTTGAGTACTTTTTCTCTTTCCTTTTGATCCAATTCAGATGAAATGCCTTCTGCTTTAAGACCATTACTTCTCAATGCTCTTACAATAGTATTCACGGCCTTTTTAGTAGAACTAAAAATGATTGTTTTCGTATAGTTTTTCTTCCCTTTGAGTAATGCAGTTACCAATTTACTTTTCTGATGATCATATACATTGTAAGCAGATTGTAAAATGTTCTCTGAGGGTTTTGAAATTGCTATATTTATAAATTCTGGTTCATTTAGTAGATCTTTTGATAATTTTCTAATATTTGGGGGCATTGTAGCGGAGAACATAAGGGTTTGTCTTTTCTTTGGAAAGAACTTACTAATCTCCATGATATCTTTTAAGAAACCCATGTCAAGCATTCTGTCTGCTTCATCTAGTATAAAGTAACGTACTTCCGAAAAATCAACATAACCCATTCTTAAATGCGATAATAATCTTCCAGGAGTTGCTGCTATAATGTCTGCACCTCTCGTTAAGGCTTTTTTCTGTTGATCAAAAGAAGCACCTTCCCCTCCTCCATAAACTGCAAGTGAACTAATACCAGTAAAATAACCTAAAGCATCTGTTTGCCGATCAATCTGAATAGCTAGCTCCCTTGTTGGTGAAACAATAACACATGAACATTTTTTTGTAGGTTCATCATGCATTAATAAATTTAGTGTGGGTAGTAGAAAAGCAGCAGTTTTACCTGTTCCTGTTTGAGCAATAGCCATAACATCTTTTCCATCTAAAATATGTGGAATAGCAGCTTCTTGGACAGGAGTTGCATATACAAATCCCATAGAATCCAAGGCATCTAATAAATCATAATTGAAACCTAAATCATCAAAAGTTACTTTCTTTTCTTCGGGTTGTTCAGAAGTCAAATCTTCCTTTGGTGTCTCTTTCATTCGAATATTTAAAACAAAATTGTAGATATTAATAACGAAGATAAACAAAATTGTATCTAATCTTTATTAGGATAGTTTGCCTATTAATTCTTTATAAATTAATTATTTATATAATCATAAAAAAAGCTCCATCTATAATCTTAGATGAAGCTTTTTGATTTAGTTTACTTTTCTAAATTTAAAATCTTTAAATTCTAATATATTTAAAAATTGATTTTCAAACCGTTCGGCTTTTGTGAAATCATCTGTACCTGTTTTATAAATTCCATTAAAATCAAAAGTAGTGTGCAAATAACCAGAACCATATTCTCGATCTAAAAACTGATTAAAAGTGCTTCCTTTATTTTTTAATAAACGTCCAAAATAGAGCATTAAATCATAGCCTAAAGCTGCATCTTTAGAAGGAACAGTACCCATCATATTATAGAAATCTCTTCTGAAATTTTGAACATTAGGATTATCTTTATCGGAAAAATTAGAATGGCTAATTTTAACGGCTAAACGCTCATAATATTCATAACCAATTCTTTCGAAATCTTTCCATTGCGGCATTCCATAGACTACAACATGTGAACCACCTCTTTCTGAATAAATTTTTCTCAATAAATTAGAAACAAATTTTTCATCCCAGGAAGGGATGATAAATACAGTTGTATCAGGTTTATAATATTGACCTAAAGGGATATTGTCACCATATTCAGCCATCAATTCAGGAATCTTAGGTGCTGAAGTATTTCTAGTTAAGACTTTGTGTTCATCTTGGAAAAATTTAAAGTTTTTATATTCAGAACTCTCTTTTCTACAAGCTAAAACCACTTTATTAGCAGAATAATTACGAAGAACATGCTTCATAATTGCTTGGCAATGGGTTTTTAAAGAAGGATTTACTTGAATATAATTCGGATTCGAATTCGTAATAGAAGTTTTAGGGTTCCAAGGAGAAACTAAAACTGTTTTTCTTCCTTTAATCCCCTTTGCCGCTTCTTTTAATGAAGCAGTTTTCATCGGGCCTAAAATTAAATTCATATTATACATTTCTCCTCTATTCATAAGAGAAGTTGTTACACTTGATGAGCCTTGTGTATCATAAGTATGAACATTTACATTTAATCCTTCTTGACTTAATTTATCAAGAGCCATTTTAACTCCAGCATAAAATTCAATCGATTTAATGGCTGTCTTACTTCTGATTTGACCATATGTTTCCTTATTCGTATAAAAAGGAGCCATTATCGCAATATTATAAGAACCTTGTAAAGATTCTGTTGGGGTATTCGGTCTATCTGGGGTTGTTATAGGAGTGTCAGGATCAGGATTTGTCCCAGGTCTATCAGGAGTAGCATCGGGTTTATCAGGTATAGTTGTATCAGGTTTTTCACCTGGTCTAGGAGGCCTGACAGGTTTATCAGCAATAGGTGGGTAATCCGTTGGTTTAGAATTCCAATCAATGGTATCAACAACTTCAGGAGCTGTATTAGGTGCCTGTACAACAGCTGGATCAGTTTCAACATATTGCTCAGTCTTTCTCATCTGTTTACAAGAAGAAAAAGAGAAAATAAGAATTAAGAAAAGGAAAATTACATTATTCCCATTCAATAGTGGCCGGTGGTTTAGTACTGATATCATATACAACTCTATTAATGCCTTTTACTTTATTAATAATTTCACTAGAAACTTCAGCTAGAAAGTCATGCGGAAGTTTACTCCATTCTGCTGTCATTCCATCTACAGAATTTACAGCTCTTAAAACTACTGTTTTTTCATAGGTTCTTTCGTCACCCATAACTCCTACAGATTGTACAGGTAAAAGTATGGTTGCAGCTTGCCAAACTTTATGATATAAATTATGTGATTTTAACTTATGTATAAAAATTGAATCTGCTTCTTGTAACAAAGATACTTTTTCAGGTGTAATATTACCTAATATTCTAATCGCTAATCCTGGTCCTGGAAAAGGATGCCTTCCTACTATGTTTTCAGGTATTTCTAATGATCTACCAACATTTCGTACTTCATCTTTGAATAACATTCTCAATGGTTCAACGATTTTTAGATCTAATTTGTCTGGTAATCCACCAACATTGTGGTGAGATTTTATGGTGACAGAAGGACCATGCACAGAAATTGACTCAATAACATCAGGATAGATTGTTCCTTGTCCCAACCATTTAATATTTTCAAATTTTTTGCTTTCTTCTTCAAAAACTTCAATGAAAACTCTACCAATTACTTTTCTTTTTTTCTCAGGATCAGATACTTGATCTAATTCATTCCAAAATCTATGTTTCGAATCGACTCCTTTGATATTAAGCCCCATTCCTTCATAAGAACGTAAAACTTCATCAAATTCGTCTTTTCGGAGTAATCCATTATCAATGAAAAAGCAGTATAAATTTTCACCAATAGCTTTATGCAATAACATTGCTCCTACAGTAGAGTCAACACCTCCTGATAAAGCCATTAATACTTTATCGCTACCAATTTTTGCTTTTAATTCTTTAACAGTTTGTTGAATGAAAGATTCAGGTGTCCAAGAACCTTGACATTGGCATATATCTAAGGCAAAATTCTTAAATAAAGTCTTTCCTTCTAAACTATGAGTGACTTCTGGATGAAATTGAATACAATAAACTGGATTTGTATATGCATCTTTTTTGGAGCGATAAGCTGCAACTGGAATAGATTCTGTACTAGCTAATAATTCATAATTAGAAGGAATTTCTAAAATAGAATCTCCATGCGACATCCATACTTGAGAAGTAGGACTAATATCTTTTAAAAAAGGATCAGCAGTGTTTACTTTTGTTAAATGAGCTTTTCCATATTCTCTTTTTTCAGATTTAGCGACTTTTCCACCAAAATGATGTGCAATATATTGAGCACCATAACAAACAGCCAAGATTGGTTTTTTCCCAATAATAGACTCTAAATCGTTTCTTAAAGTGGTTTCACCTAAGACTGAAAATGGACTTCCAGATAATATTATACCTTTAATTGAATCATCAATTTTAGGTATTTTATTAAACGGAACGATTTCGCTATAAATATTCAGTTCTCTAATTCTTCTGGCAATCAATTGAGTATATTGAGAACCAAAATCTAAAATCAATATTTTTTCATCTCCCATGCCACAAAGATAGTATTTATCTTTAGCCTAGTTTTAAAAATGTGGCGATAAAAAACTATATACTTTATTTTCAATCTTCGTATATTGCGGCTTTCACTAACCAATGTTGAATTTTAATAGAATGATAGATCAAAATGTTTTAAGTTCTTCGGAATTAATGAAAATGGAAGATAAATATGGTGCGCATAATTATCATCCATTAGAAGTAGTCTTATCGAAAGGAAAAGGGGTATATGTATGGGATGTAGAAGGAAAGCAATATTTTGATTTTTTATCTGCTTATTCTGCTGTAAACCAAGGACATTGTCATCCAAGAATTATATCTGCCTTGAAAGATCAAGCAGAAACATTGACATTAACTTCTAGGGCTTTTTATAATGATATATTAGGACGTTATGAAAAATATATGTCTGAATATTTTAATTATGATAAAATCCTTCCTATGAATACAGGTGTAGAAGCGGTAGAAACAGCTTTGAAATTATGTAGGAAATGGGCTTATAGAAAAAAAGGAGTTGCTGAAAATCAAGCTAAAATTATTTTCGCTTCAGGTAATTTTCATGGTAGAACAATGGCTGTTATTTCTGCATCGGTTGATCCAAGTAGTCGGAAAGGCTTTGGTCCATTTATGCCTGGTTATGAAATTATAGAATATAATAACATTGAAGAAGTAAAAAAAGCTTTTCAAGATCCTACGGTTTCTGGTTTTATTGTCGAACCAATTCAAGGAGAAGCTGGAGTTGTTGTTCCCGATGAAAATTATTTATCTGAAGTTAGAAGATTATGTACGGAAAATAATGTTTTATTTATAGCTGATGAAGTTCAAACAGGTATAGCTCGGACAGGTAAGCTTTTAGCGACTTGTGGTAATTGTTCATGTACAAATAATTGTGAAAACAAACCAGAAGTAAAACCGGATATTTTAATTTTAGGAAAAGCATTGTCTGGTGGAGTGTTTCCTGTTTCAGCAGTTTTAGCAGATGATGAAATTATGCTCTGTATTCAACCTGGTGAACATGGTTCTACATTTGGAGGAAATCCATTAGCTTGTAAAGTAGCTATGGCAGCACTTGATGTTATAAAAGACGAAAATTTATCAGAAAATGCCAATCGTTTAGGGATTATTTTCAGAAACAGAATGAATGGTTTAATTGCTAAAACAGATTTAGTAACTCTAGTAAGAGGAAAAGGCTTGTTAAATGCTATTGTTATTAATGATACACCAGAATCAAAAACGGCTTGGAATATTTGTTTAGCTTTAAGAGATAATGGATTATTAGCAAAACCTACACATGGTAATATTATTCGATTTGCACCTCCATTAGTAATGACAGAAGATGAATTAAATGAATGTTGTGATATTATTTAAAAAACAATCTTATCTTTTAAAAAAGATTAATAGTTATTA
>JAHDFV010000208.1:2894-6924 GCA_020627985.1 Saprospiraceae bacterium | reverse complement strand
TAAACGGATAATCCAGGCAGAAAACTACTTTGCCATTGATTAACTATATAACCACAATTGTCAATTAAAAAAGTTTTTCTATTCGAAGAAAATAAGGTATATCCATTGACAGATTCTTCTGTATTTTGTATCAAACCAACTGTTGGATCTTGGCTTATTAGAACACTCGATAAAAAAAGAATCAAAAAGAATGTAGATATTATATATTTCATTTAATTTACTTTTATACTTTTTATATATGTGAACCTTTGCGAATTAATTTCTTTTAATCGAATAAAAAATATTCCTTGCTCAGCATTAGAAATAGGGATATGAATTATTTCTTGATTAGAAGTTTTAAAATTTATTTTTCTAAAATATTGATCAAATATATCTATTTCTAAATTTCTCTTTTTAGTATTAGAAATTTTAATTTCATTTATGATTGGATTTTGTATTAAATAGACATCATTTAATTCAAGGATTGGGGAAAAGATCCCAGTGGTCGTATCTTGGCTCGTTGTATCTTGAAAAATTTGGCAAAGAGAAGGGTAGGGGTCTAATTCAACGGGTATACCTGGAGTTAAATCTTTATCCATAAATGCTGGGTGATTTTCTGGATAACGGGTTGCTCTAAAAATTGCATTTCCTGTAGGAATTTCTCCTTGGGGAATTGGGAAATTACCAAATTGAGGATTTATATATTCCCAAACTTTTTCTTTTTGAGGTGTAATTTCTGTAAATCTTCCAGTTGTTCCTTCACAAACTAAAATATTTCCATTCGATAAAGGATTTGCTCCTGATCGATTCGATGAATAAAAAGAATCATCGGTATAAGACCAATCTAATTCTGTGGGACCATAAGCTGAATTTTGTTCTAAAATATACTCGTTATTTTCATCTAAAGGTGGAGTCCAAATATCAACAGAAGAATAGGCAATTGGGACTGGTCTTTGGTATCCATTATTAAAAACGATTAATTTATGTTCATTAACATATCCTTCTGGTATCCATTTAATATCATGAGGGCCCCAAAGTTTTTTATCGTCTTCTGTGCCCTGTCCATAATTTTGAGGATTACCCCAACGATATAAAATTTGACCTCCTTTTCCACTGTTGCCACCTAAATCTGTTTTGGCTTCTGCAGTTGTTGTTGAATGATCAATAATAAAAATTTCATTTAAATTTCTTGAAGTTATTGCTATTTGATCTAAAATGGGATTATAGGCGACTGCATTGGCATGGATCCAATCATAATTTTGAATATTAGGATTTAAATTAATGTCAATTTTTCCTGGTTTATCTTGTGGGTTAGCAAAATTAGATAATGTTGGATCTGTATTTTGAATAACATGATCCCAAAATTCCCATTCCCAAACAATTTCAAAATTATTAGATGGATCTACTTCAACTAGATATTCCGACCAAATGCCGATAGAACTATCTATGAAAATTCTACCTTTATTTAGCGCATCATTGTAACTGATTTCTCTATGAGCTAATATTATTATATTTCCATTTGGCAACATTTCTATATCATGATGTGCATGATATAAACTATCATAATAGTTAAAATGCCATAAAGAATCTCCTTCCCAATTGTATAATTCGATTCCTCCTCCTTTTCCTGTTACGAATAAATTTTCATTATTCGTATGAGTAGTTGTTCTTAATAAATCTCCATTTTCTAATAAATAAACCGATAAACCAGGATTAAAATTACTTTCCCATTGGTTAACAATGAATCCACAATTATCAATTAAATATGTAGTTCTGTTGGAAGAAAATAAGGTATATCCATTTACAGCTTCAGGTGTATTTTGGATTAATCCAATTGTTGGATCTTGAGATATTCCATTTAAAATAAATAAAAGAATGAATAAAAAAGTATATCGTATTTTTCCGTTCAAAATAATTATTTTTTAATAAAAGTTGTTGTGTAATAATTAGGGTTATTTATTTCTTGAATATTAAGAAAATAAATACCTGAAGTATTTATGGTAAAAGGAATTTTTATTTGTTGATCTTTGATATTCAATTGCTTTATTAATTTTCCTGAAGATGAATAAATAGAAATTAAAATTTCTTTTTGTTCTGAATTAAGAATATTAATATGATCAATAATTAAATTGTTTAGAATTTTTATCCCATTAATTTCAGTTGAAAATAATCCTACATTCGTATCGTATAAATCACAAGTATTTGGATAAGGATTCGTTTCAATGGGTAGTCCTGGTGCAATTTTTTTATCTAAAAATGCAGGATGATTTGTAGGATATCTTGTAGCTCTAAAAACACTATTATTTGTAGGAATCGTTCCTTGTGGTATTGGAATATTACCTATTTGGGGATTAATATACTCCCAGACAATTTCTTTTTTAGAATTGATCTCAAAAAACCGTCCATCATTCCCTTCACAAATTAACAAATGTCCATCAGGTAAAGCATGCGCTCCTGATTGACTACTAGAATAGAAGTCATCATTTTCATATGACCAATCTACATTATCGGGTGCAAATGAAAGAATAGGATCTAGCATATAACTGTTTGAAGAGCTAAGTGGCGTTTCCCAAATCATAACAGATGAATACAGTTCAGTAACATTGGGTTGTTGAAAACCATTATTAAAAACTATGATTTTATGTTCTTGTTCTAATCCTTCAGGTATCCATTTGCCATCATGAGGTCCAAATAATTTTTGATCTGTTTCATTCCCTCTTTGATAATTAGCTGGATTGCCCCAACGGTATAACAAATCTCCCCCTTTCCCCGAATTACCGCCTGAACTCGATTTTGCTTCTTCAGTTGTAGTAGAATGATCTATAACCCATATTTCATTCATATTTCTAGAAGTCAACATAATTTGATCCAAATTTGAGTTGTAAGCAATGGCATTGGCATGATTCCAATCTTTTCCTTCAATTTCCCATTTTAAGTTGAAATCCAATTTTTCGGGATGTTCTGATATTATTCCGTAATTTTCTAAAGATGGATCTAAATCCTGGACTAAATGATCCCAAATATGCCATTCCCAAACAATATTAAAATTATCATTGGGATTAATTTCAATAATAGATTCTAACCAGAGTTCTAAAGTAGGACTTTCAGGGTTTCTACCTTTTTCTAGAACTTCATGTTCAAATTTAACTTCCTTCACCAAAAGTAAAATGTTACCGTTTGGTAATATTTCAATATCATGATGTTGATGATATAAACTGTCTGTGTGTTCGTAAGTCCATAGTAAATCTCCTTCCCAATTGTATCGTTCTATCAAACCACCTCTTCCTGAAATATAATTATATTCATTCGCAATAGATGAAGTTCGAATTAAATCTCCATTCTCTAATAAATAGACAGATAAACCAGGTGGATAATCACTATTCCATTGATTAATAATAAATCCACAATTATCAATTAAAAATGTTTTTAAATTGGCTGAGAATAAGGTATAACCATTGTTCGATTCAGGACTATTTATCATTAATCCAACAGTTGGATCTTGAGTCCAACATGGTGTTGTAATAAAAAATGAAATAAATATTATGAAATTTCGGATCATATTAATGTTCAAAAAGTAATGTAACACTAATTTAATCAAAAGTAGATTAAGCAAACGGGATAAGATAAAATTTATAATTCTTTCGTCTTTATTCAGTCATTCAGTACTAGGGCTATCAAATGTATTTTTGCCAAATTTTATATTTAGCAGGAATTAAATTAAAGTGTTCTCTTTCTTTATTTTCTTTTCTAAAGAACACGATACCCATAAAAAATAAGTCTAAACTTAAAGTGATAGAAGGGTGCTTTAAGATTTCCGCCCATGCTTCCTCCATACCTTGAGACCAATGAATATCATCAAAGATGAAAACAGAATTTTCATTGGCTTTTTCTAAGCAAGCTTTAAAATATTCAATTGTCGGTTCTTTTCTGTGATTTCCATCAAAAAAGACATAATCAAGGCTTTCAAATTCTTGCAATGCAGGGCTTAACGTTTGATTAAAAGAACCTGTTTTTAATTCAATATTATTAGCATTAGCAAAATTAAAATTTA
>JAHDFV010000208.1:0-2884 GCA_020627985.1 Saprospiraceae bacterium | reverse complement strand
CAAGGGTAATAAATTTTGCTTTTGGGTTAGGTAACGCTTGATACAAGGCAGTTAAGCCTAAAGAAGTACCAAATTCAAGCATGGTTTTAGGTAGATAATGGTGCACTAATCTGAAAATCATTTTAGATTGACTTGCAGGAGAAACAGCAGATTTTGCTATACTAGATATCTTTCGTTTATTGCTTTTAGCAACATGGGAACCTGCCCCAAAATCAGTAACTTGAATGACTTTATTGTTTTTGATGAGTTGCTTTCTCATTCCTTCTAATAATTCGAAAGAATAATAATGTCTTTTATCTTCTAAGATGTTTTCACAAAAATCATAAACAAAAGGGGAGTGTACTTTATACAGCGTTTTAGCTTTAAAGTAATATCGTATATACCTGAATATTAAATGAATTTTTTCCAATAGTTATCTGGAATAAAATTCCCCTCTTTTGATGATCCAAAAGAGGGGAACATAATTTTATTTAAATATAATTGTCATTAAAATTTAGCATCTATTCTCAATGAGAAACTCATGGGTGCTTGCAATAATCCAGGTCTGGAAGCATACTCTTTATTCGCTAAGTTTTTCCCTACTACACCTAATTTTACACCTTCTGAAACTTTAAATCCAACTCTTGCATCAAAAACAACATAATTTTCAGGTGGAATTTCTCTTTCTCTATCAGTGATGAATTGTAAGACTTCATCAACTGCTTCTACCTTAGTAGCTCCATTTAAACTGACACCAAAGCTAAATCGTTTAACTTGAGTTTCCACATCTGCTTTAAAAGTATGTCTGTTTCTATATTTAAGAATATTCTCATTAGATGTGGAGTTATAATTATTTAGTTGACCTTCTGTCATATTAGGAGGAGTAACTAAGCCCCATATTGAAGGTTGATCTTCAAATTCTGCAAATTGAGGATTGATAAAAGTATATCCTGCAAAGAAGGTTAATGGAAAGTTTTTAGTCTTAGTTCTTCCTGCGAAAGAAACTTCTAATCCCGGAATAACTGTATCTCCAATATTATTAGACTTTAAACCCACTGGATTATTCACAAAATTAAACTCCATCATGTTTTGGTATTGAGACCAAAATAATGAAAGATCCATAAAACCTTCTAAAGCACCTGCTTTGAACCCTTGTTTTACACCCAATTCGGTACTCCAGCCCGTTTCAGGGGTTAATAAAGGGTTAGGTATAATGTCAAAACCAGCAACTTGAGTTGTGATGAATTTTTCTGCGATTGTTGGATAACGATATCCTTGTCCCCAAGATCCTCTGATATAAGTAGCTTTACCAACTTGATAATTTAATCCTAAACGGAATACAGGTTTAGAATCAGAATCTTTACCATCTCCTAAATCTATACCATCTACTTCAGCGGGACCCGTTAATTGATTAAATTCATATCTAAAACCAGCTGATACATTTAAAGCATTTTTGGTTTCATCAACATTGCCTTCAGCGTCTTTTGCAAAATAGAATTTTTTATCTGCTTGGGCATAGTAAGCATAATTAGCTGATTTAAAATCAAAATCACCATAAAGCGAACCATTTACTTTGGTATTCGTAGAAACTATACCTGTAGTAAAGACCAATCCAATGTTTTCGAAATTACGTTGAAATTGGTATTCATTATAGAATAAATCTGAGAAGTTTCCTTGATCATTGGCATTGTCATTCGCTGTATGGAAATAACGCCCCATATACTTATGTCGATTGCCTTTATTGTCATAATAAGTAATAAATGGATCGACATTATAACGTTGCGATTTCGTAGTAGTCATATTATCTGGATTTCCTACATAAGCTCCTTCTTGTGCATTAGTCCATAAGAATACTGTATTACTATTTCCTAAATTCACATTGACATATGCACCTACATTTAATTTTTCTGAGAAACGATATCTGAATTTATTGGTAATTCTAAATTTATTGTCTCTAGCATTTTTGATATAACGATAATCTAGATAACCTGTAGCACCAAAGACCCAATCAAATTTTCCAAATTTTTGACGATGAACGATATTTGCTCCTACTTTCATCGGAGTAGGTGTTTCAGAATCTTTCCACCAATGTTTAGTTTTGTCTCTAGGACGATAGAAAATATCTGTATACATCGCAACAGCTGTCTCAGGTTCATTTTTAGCGTAAGCTGTTCTTACATTAATAATACCATTTAATGCAGAAGAACCATATAATGCAGATGCTGCTCCTTTAATAACTTCAACCTGTTCTATGTTCTCTACAGGAACGTCAGACCAGTTTGGAAATCCTGCGTCGCCTGCAAGAATAGGAATATCATCTACGAGTAACAGTACTCTAGATCCTGCACCATAAGAAAATCCAGAACCTCCTCTTATATTGGCTTGACCATCTACAATCGAAACACCTGGTATACGATCTAATACTTGATCAAGTGAATTGGAATTCGTAGCTTCTGCTAAGGCGGGTTTAATGACTTCCATAGAAACCGTTACTTCTCCCAATGGTTTTTCAAATTTACCTGAAGTAACAGTTGCTGTTTGTAATAAATTTGTTGTAAGCATCAAAACAACATCTAATTGCTTCACTTCGCCATCTGCAATTTTAAAGGTTTCCGTGTATGTATCGTAACCAGTATATGAGATTTCAATGGTATGATCTCCTGCGGGTAATGATAATTCATACGAGCCATCATAATCCGAAATAGTACCTTCTACTCCTAGTGAAACAGTAGCAGAAATTAAGCCATCGGGTTGATCTTCACCGGTAATAATTCCTTTTACTGTTCCTTGTGTAAAAGCGTTATTTAAACAAAAAATAAAAATTAAAAGAAATATGATTGTTTTTATTTTCATATTCATCATAATAATCTGGTTTGGTAGATAATATGTGTAAATAATTGTTAGA
>JAHDFV010000207.1 GCA_020627985.1 Saprospiraceae bacterium | reverse complement strand
TCTTTATCTCTTTATATACATATCTAATTTTAGAGCGCTATTTACCAATCTAAATACGACAATATTAATACTTTAGGCGTAAAATGTTTTTAAACATAGTTCTTATTTTATAATTTTGGTTAACACAAAATTCTTTGTTATGACTAGAACTGTAGAAAATCATCAAAAAGAAAAGACAATTTCAAAGCCTAAATTTATTGCGCAATCAGGATGCTCTTTCTTAATACAAGAAGAAAAAGCGGAAAATATATTTATTTCAGAAGAATGGAATGAAGAGCAAAAAATGATTTTTGACATGGTTCAAGATTTCTGTAAAAAAGAAATCATGGAAAAAATGTTAGCAAGAGGAAGAGAATTTGAAATCACAAAAGATCGAGAGGAAATCATTGGACTTTTAGATCAAGCAGCGGAATTGGGTTTATGCGGAGTAAGTATAAGTGAAGAATACGGTGGCATCGGATTAGACTTTAATACGAGTTGCTTATTTGCTGAAGCGTCTGCTTATGGATTTTCTTTTGCTACAACCATTGGTGCCCAAACTTCTATAGGATCATTGCCTA
Organism: Saprospiraceae bacterium; assembly: GCA_020627985.1. GTDB lineage: Bacteria > Bacteroidota > Bacteroidia > Chitinophagales > Saprospiraceae > JAHDCE01. Next base: position 6,427 of record JAHDFV010000207.1, on the reverse strand, counting down.
TTGTATATTATGGTACAAGCGAGCAAAAACAAAAATATTTACCTGGCATTGCTTCAGGTCAATTAAAAGCTTCTTATTGTTTAACAGAACCACGTTCAGGTTCTGATGCCAATTCTGGAAAAACTTCTGCTACATTAAATGAGGCGGGAACGCATTATATAATTAATGGTCAAAAAATGTGGATCACCAATGGTGGTTTTGCAGACATCTTCATTGTTTTTGCTAGAATTCAAGATGACAAAAACCTATCTGCTTTTATTATAGAAAAAGAATTTGGGGGAATAACATTAGGGGCAGAAGAAAAAAAATTAGGCATTAAAGGATCTTCAACTGTTCAAGTATTTTTCGAAAATACTGCAGTACCTATTGATAATTTGTTAGGTGATCGAAATGGAGGATTTAAAATCGCATTAAATATTTTAAATACGGGTAGAATTAAATTGGCTGCCAGTACTACAGGTGGTTGTAAACTTGCGATTGATCAAGCAGTAACCTATGCTTTACAACGAGAACAATTTAATACACCTATTGCTCAATTTGGTGCGATAAAACATAAAATTGGTCAAATGGCAGTAGACACGTTTGCTGCTGAAGCTGCACTTTATCGAACAGGACAAAATATAAATGATAAAACCATTGAATTTTTATCTCAAGGAAAATCTGATAATCAATCTAAACTAAATGCCATTCGAGAATATGCAGTTGAATGTTCTTTATTAAAAGTAAAATGTTCTGAGAATTTAGATTACGCTATCGACGAATGTTTACAAATTCATGGCGGAATGGGATATTCTGCTGAACTTGGAATAGAGATGGGCTATAGAGATGCCCGCATTACTAGAATTTATGAAGGAACAAATGAAATTAATAGAATGCTTTCTTTAGCAGAGTTAACCAAAAGAGCGATTAAAACAAAAGAAGTGGATTTGGTAGGTGCAGGAAAAAAGATTCCTTCCTATATTTTAAAACAATATTTACCTTTTAAATCGAAAAGTGGCTGGGCAGAAGAAGAACGAATTGTGAAAAATATTAAAACATTATTCATGATGCTTTCTGGAAAAGCAGGACAAGAATTAAAAGAAAAAATGGTTGATGAACAAGAAATGGTTATCAATTTTGCTGATATTTTAGCAGAAGCATATTTCTGTGAATCCATTCTTTTAAAAGTCCAAAAATTAGAGCAATTAAAATTCTATGATTCTAAAGATTTTGATATTCGTAAAAAGGCAATGCAAGTCTATTTATATGAAGCATTAGATATCTGTAGAAAATCAGCCAATGACGCGATACAATCTTGGGCTAAAGGATCAGAAAAGAAATGGATGAAAAGATTTACAAATGTTTTATTAGTCGATTATGATATTAATCCGAAAGTTTTTAGAAGAGATATTGCTGAATATATTTATGAAAAAGGAAGTTATACTTTATAAGCATTTTCTAAGAATCAATATATCTGATTTCAATCTTGAAAGGAATATATTATTGAGTATTTTAAAGAAAATACTCTTTTCATTTTGACAACTTGAATTAAACCAATTTCAAAATCATTAAGAATTGGACAAAACGTGGTAATATCATTTTCATGAATGGGTTTTTATATTTTCTATATTTTTCAAATCCTTCTGGATATAAATCATAATTCATTTTTTCCATGGTATCTCCATGTAAATTAATGAATAGTATATAAGCTAAGAAAGTAAACTCTTCTTTCCATCCACCAATTTTACCTTTTCGAAAAAATGATTTTGCATTTTTTATTCTTTGTTCGTTTGTTTTATTATTACCAGATGGATATTTACATTTCCCACTTTTCAACGTTTCAAAAGTCGGCAAACGCTCAATTTCAGGAATTGGCAAATCAATTAATGAACGAAGTTTTTCAATTTCTTCTATCGGGTTTTTAATTAAATCTTCGAAGTAAATAATTATTGAAGATTTAGTACTCCATTGATTAATATTGGTGGCCCATCCACCAAAAAAAGTTCCGTCTTGTGCTAAAATAGCTTGTAAAAGGAATTTATGAAAACTTCCTTCAGTTCGATTAAATCTTTTTCGTTGATGCGTAATAGAGATTAAAGAATCTCTTGCATCTCGTATTAAACAAACCGAAGGTACATTTTGTAAATGTTTAGGTAAACGACTAGGTAACATGTGTGTTTTAATAATGGGATAGGTTACATAATCTTCTATCAATTCCCTATTTTTGTTTTGATGATAAGGTACTGATTCTATCCCATAAACAAAATACAATACATTCCTAAAAAATGTATTGCCCGAACGAGGATATGACGCCAAAACTAAGATAGAACAAACATAATTAGAATCAGGCTGAAGTCCAAAAGTTAAGTACAGAATAAGTTGTCAGCTTAGTTAATATAAAAAAGAAAAGTTGGATTTGAGTTTATATATAAATATATGATTATGCAAACAAGAAAAGTAGTTTTAATTGATGGGAATAGAACCCCTTTCTTAAAATCAGGAGGAGCTTACATGGATTTAATGTCCTATCAATTGGGACAATTTGCGATTAAAGGATTACTGAGTAAAACGGGTATTGATCCTTCTCATATTGATCAAGTTATTATGGGTACAGTTATATCAAATTTAAAAACCAGTAATGTAGCCCGAGAAGCATCCATTAGCGCAGGAGTTCCGAATACTGCTGCTTGTCATACTGTAGCTCAAGCATGCATTTCTGCTAATCGAGCGATCTCAAATGCATACTTAGAAATATATGCAGGTCAAGCAGATGTTGTCATTGCAGGTGGAGTGGATAATACTTCCGATACGCCTATTACTTTTAAAAAGAAAATGCAAAAGAAATTATTCAAAGCACAAAAATTAAAAGGGATAGGTGATATGCTAAAATTTGCTACTTCACTTCGCCCATCTGATTTTGCTCCTGAACGCCCAAAAGTTGCAGAATATTCAACTAACCGAGTGATGGGAGAAGATTGTGATATCATGGCAGCTCGTTTTGGTGTTACCCGAGAGGAACAAGATGCTTTTGCTGTTCGTTCTCATCAATTGGCAGCGAAGGCTTGGGAAGATGGACATTTAGGTAAAGAAATGACTTCCGTTTCTGTTCCTCCAAAATTTAAAAGTATTGAAAAAGACAATGGAGTTCGGGGAGATTCAACTGTAGAAAAAGTAAAAAAATTAAAACCTGCTTTTGATAAAAAATTTGGAACATTAACAGCTGCTAATTCTTCATTTTTATCGGATGGTGCTAGTGCTGTTTTATTAATGACTGAAGAAAAAGCGAAGGAATTAAATTTAACTCCGATTGCAGAAATAGTAGATTTTGTGTTTACAGGTCAAGATTTAGAAACTGAATTATTATTAGGTCCTGCTTATGCTGTTTCTAAATTATTTAAAAGAAATAATTTGACTTTTGATGATGTAGATGTTATTGAATTTCATGAAGCGTTTGCGGGTCAAATTTTAGCAAATATAAAAGCATTATCTTCTGATGAATTTGCTCAAAAAAATCTAGGAAGAGAAAAAGCACTAGGACAAGTTCCTATGGATAAATTTAATTTATGGGGCGGCTCACTTTCTATTGGTCATCCCTTTGGCGCAACTGGTGGACGTTTATTAACGACTACGGCCAATCGATTAATATATGAAAATGGGACTTTGGGTGTTTTAGCTGCTTGTGCTGCAGGTGCTCAAGGTCATGCTATGTTAATTAAAAAATATACAACGTAATTTTATTCCAATCTATTTACATTGAATTGATTTAATATTAAAGAATGAAACGAGAAGATTTTTTTACCGTAGAAAAAGACAAAGATGGAATTTGTACCATTTGGTTAGATAATAAAAGGAATGGAATAAATATTGTCTCCCCTGATTTAATTTCTATCATGGATGAAATGTTTTCAGAAATATTTCATGATAAAAGTATTAAAGCTTTAGTCTTGATTTCTAAATTAAAAGATTTTATTGCTGGAGCAGATATTAAATCTTTTGAAATTGAAAAAGAAGGAGATTTCAGACCTTTCCAAAAAAGAGGACATGAAATTTTAGATGTAATGGAAAATGATTCTCGTCCAGTCATTGCTGCAATTAATGGTTCTTGTTTTGGTTTAGGTTTAGAAATTGCATTAGCTTGTCATGCCAGAGTTGCCTCTAATTCTCCTTCCACAAAATTAGCATTACCTGAAGTTAAATTAGGCATATTACCTGGTGGTGGTGGAACTCAAAGACTTCCTCGTTTAATCGGATTACAAAAAGGATTAGACATGATGTTGACGGGTAAAAACATTTATGCTTATCAAGCCAAAAAAATGGGATTGGTTGATGAAGTCGTCGATCGAAATAAATTATATCATGCTGCTAAATTAATGGCCAAAAAATTAATTGAAAAACCCATTCAACGAAATAGAAAAATTGCTTTTAAAGATAAAATATTAGATGGTACTTCCTTCGGTAGAAATATCGTTTTTAAACAGGCTAAGAAAATGGCCTTTAAACAAACACAAGGAAACTACCCTGCTGTTCCTGCCATTATTGATTGCGTAGAAACAGGATTAAAAAAAGGAAAAAAAGCAGGTTATGAAAAAGAATTAGAACATTTTGAAAAATTAATGTTGACACCTGCCAGTGCAGGTTTACGTTCTTTATTTTATATCATGACTGAAAATAAAAAACATACTGCTCCCAAAAAAGAATTAAAAACACTAGGCATGATTGGTGCAGGATTTATGGGCGCAGGAATAACTGAAGTGAGTGTAAAAAATAATATTGATGTTATTCTTAAAGATATCGCTCTCGAAGGTATCACCAATACTAAAAAAGCGATTTGGAAAGGTTTAAAAAAGAAAATAAAATACAAAACATTAAGCCCAGTAGCGGCTGAAGAAATCATTGGAAAAATCCAAGGTCAACTCACTTACGATAATTTTGAACATGCTGATATTGTTATTGAAGCCGTTTTAGAAAAGATGGATTTGAAGAAAAAAATTATTGATGATATTCAAAAACATTCTTCTGAAGATGTAATTATTGCAACTAACACTTCTGCTTTATCTGTAACTGAAATGGCAGAACATGCTAATAAACCAGAGCAAGTCATTGGTATGCATTATTTTTCTCCAGTGCCTAAAATGCCATTATTAGAAATTGTAAAAACACCACACACAGCACAATGGGTTATTGATGCTTGTTATAATTTTGGTGTTCGGCAAGGAAAGACTGTTATTATTGCGAATGATTGTCCTGGATTTTATGTTAATCGAATTTTAATACCTTATTTAAATGAATGTTTATTAATGGTGGATGAAGGAATTGCCATAGAAAAAATAAATAAAGCCATGGAGAAAAAAGGTTTTCCTGTTGGTCCATTTAAATTATTAGATGAAGTCGGATTAGATGTGGCTTCTCATGTGGTAGAAACTGGAAAAAAAGCAGCTTCAACTCGCCCTGACTTCCCAGTTAATTTATCCATCCTTGATATGTTTGAAAAAGGATATCTAGGAAAGAAAAATAAAAAAGGATTTTTCAATTATAATGAAAAAGGTAAAAGGACAGGCGTTAATAATGAAGTTTATTCTTTCTTTAAAGGAAGCGGAAATAAGGATTTAAATGAAACTGAAATTCAAGATAGAGCTATTTTCATGATGCTCAATGAAGCATTAATGTGTTTGGAAGAAGGAATTATTGATTCTCCAACCACAGGAGATACAGGTGCCGTTTTTGGCATTGGTTTTTTACCATTCACAGGTGGACCTTTCAGATATATGGATCATTTAGGATTAGAACATGTTCAATCAAAAATGAAAGAATTAGAAGAAAAATATGGAAGTAGATTTAGAAGAGCAGAACTTTTAAATTTAAAGGTGAATCAGAATGAAAAATTTCATCTTTCCTAAATAATGTTGAAATGAAAATAAAACTGATCTTCATTTTTATTGTAATTTTTCCTGTTTTAATTTTTGCACAGCAAAGCAATCCGTCTGTGGCAACAATTGAAAACTTTTCATATCAAGAGAATGAAGCTCATTTTTTATACAAGATAAGAGGTATAAAATTCAATTTTGACATTTCTATTTCCAACTTTGATCGAAATAAATTTTATTTCAAATGGAAAGTTTTAGATGAGAGCAAAAATGTAATTCATATAAGTACAAAAAAAACATCTAAAGCTGCGATGGAATACAGTTCCTGCTATACTCGTTTGAAAGATCTAAATTCTTTTTGCAACAACAATTCCATTTTCATTCCTTACGAAGAATTAAATTTAAAAAATAAAAATCAAAAAATAACTTTTGTTCTAAGTACCGCTTCCGATCTTGAAAACAAAGACAATATTTTCGAAAAAGAGATTTTAGTCAATTATTCAATCCCCACTCCTATTCATTTAAAAGATTTAGAATTTGATTTCCAAAATGTAAACATTGACGAAAATGATATTGGTTTTGGA
>JAHDFV010000206.1 GCA_020627985.1 Saprospiraceae bacterium | reverse complement strand
TGTATTTACTTTTCAAATTCATATTCAACCCGATCGCTGTTTTCATTAAAATGTATATTTTAAAAAAAGGTTTTCTCGACGGATGGCATGGATTTACTTTATCTCGAATTTCTGCTTATTCAGAAATATTAGTTTATAAAACAGCGTTATTGCCTAACATTAAGAATAACTAAACGCGCATAACATAAATGCTAGTTCAAAAGCCGAATCACTAGGGGTGATAAAACATACAATAAATAATGATGTAAATTAACTGTATCACTAGGGGTGACTTTAAAAGTCACCCCTAGTGATACAGTTAATTTACATTGGAAACTTTTCCTACTATTTTAAATTCTGTTCTTCTATTTAATTGTCTGCCTTCTGGATTATCTGTACCATCTTTATTTTTATTTCTAGCAATGGGTTTGCTTTCTCCATAACCTTTTGCTTGTAAACGATGCGAAGGAATTCCAGAACCAATTAAATATTCAACAACACTTTGTGCTCTTCTTTCGGATAAGCTCACATTATATTCAACAGAACCTTTGCTATCTGTATGAGAACCAATTTCTAGAATTATATTGGGATTTAATTGAAGTAATCTCAAAATATTATTTAATTCATCTTTAGACGCAGATCGTAAAATCGATGAATTAAAATCATACAAAATATTATCAATTTGATACGTAAGATTTAATTCTTCTTTTTTCAATTCTAAATCATATCTAATTTTATCATAATCACCATTAGTATTAATATCATAACTATCGGTTAAATAGCCATCTTTACTCGCAATGATTCTAATATTCTTATTGATAGGTGCACATAATTTATACCCCTCTTTTGTTGTTGTAATTTTTGTTATTTCAACGAGTTCTCCTTTATCATTTATTTCATTAATAGCTACCGTTGCTCCTTCAAGAATTTGTTTAGATTTAGAATCATTTCCAAAGACTAATCCGGAAATTTCTATACAATTTTTATGAATACCTAAATCCTTTCGAATGTTATTTCTTCCGCTCGGTAAAATGGTTTCCTCTTTTACCGTATGATTTTCTTTAGATCCGCGAATAACATATTTTTTCTTATTATTTAATCTGAATTTATATCCTTGTTGATTAAACGTTACTACAGAAGAAATTAAATCTAAATCTCCTTTTTCATTAATTTCAAATAATTCAACCCTTGCATCATCCATCGGTATTTTTAATGGATCTTTACTATCATAAACAATACCTTCTAATTCGATCATTTGAGCCGAAGGATTTAATTGTACTGTAAAAATATCATCGCAACAGGTTTCATTATCAATCGCTTCTATCCCTACCCGATTAGAAGAAAAATATCCTTTTTCCATTGTTTCATCTAATGAAAAATACATATCATCTGCTGGTGTATTAATGGGTTGAAATAAATTCTCAGGCACCATCCAATTTCCAATTGTTCCTGCAGCTTTAAAAATATCAAAGCCACCATATCCAGAATGTCCATTAGATGAAAAATATAACAATCGATCTTTTGAATTGTAAAAGGGTGTTATTTCATCTCCTGGAGAATTAATATATCTACCTAAATTACTAGCTCTTGCAAATGAACCATCCGATTGTAAATAAGAAACCCATATATCCATTCCTCCCATTCCTCCTTTTCTATTACTAGAAAAGAATAATTTCCCATCTATAAAAAACGGAGTTGAATTTGAAGATTCATCTGGATTTATATTTACACCTAATCGTCTCGGCTCCGTCCATTCTTCATTTCTTAATGTCGTAACAAATATCTTACAATCTGCTAAATTATTTTCTTGGGAAGGGCAACGGGTAAAATAAAATTTCTTACCATTATCGGTATACGTACCATGTCCATTGTGAATTCCTTTTTTATTAATAATATCTGTCATGGGAGTTCCTTCTTCAAGTAAGTCACCATTTTTTTCTACTGTTGTTTTAAATATTTTCGAATAAATCATTTCTTCTTCAGGAAGAATTAATTCATTTGATTTTAAAGTAGAATAAATAATTTCACCGCCCTCTAATGGCATGGGTGCAAATTCAGAATAATTAGTATTAATGATATCTAAAATTTCTAAAGAAATAATGTTTGCTTCTTTTCCACTCATTCCCATTTCACATCCTTCAATTGCATTTTGAATTAATACTTTTTGGATATCATCATTCATTACAGAAGAAACTATATTAAATTCTTTTATCGCTTTTTCATATTCTCCACTTTGTTTCAACATATTTGCATAATGCCATCTAGCATTAATGTATTTATTATCGCTATCATTCCTCAAAACGAATTCATAATTTAAAGCAGCCGATTTATAATTCCTTGCTTTTTCATATGTATCTGCTAATAAGTATAATAAATCAACATCATTATTTCCTTTTAAGTCTAAAGCTTTTTCTAAATATATCGTTGCATTATAATAACTCGATTTTTTTAATAATTGCTGAGCTATTTCATAATTACTTAACCAAGATTGTCTACCCTTTCCAGGCTGTGCAATTACAGTTGTTGCAAGAAATAAAATTAATAAAACAGGAATACTTTTAAATAAAAAATTATTTATGAATCCCTTAATCTGATTTAATTTATTTAAATTACTTTGTTTCATTTTAATTAAATTTAGGGATTAAAAATATCGTAAAGCAGGTAAAATAGGTTTAGTATCTTCCTTCGATAAACCGATATATTGAAATGATATTTCAAAATCTCCTTTTCCTCGTGTAACATTTCCTAATTGAGAAGTGGTCACATCATAACTTAATCCAATTCTCATATTTTTAAAATCAACGCCCATTGTTGCTACCGCTGCATCATTTACTCTATAGCCCCCACCTATAAAAAAAGAATGATCGAAACCAAAAACAAAATGGACATTTGCACCACCAGCAATTTCCATTGCTTTAGCTTGCCGCATAAATAAAACATAGGGTTGTATCGCTATTTTAGGATTAATAGAATGATACATTTCTGCATTAGCAGAAAATCGATAGGGTCTATTTTCAACTAAAGGATCATCTGTAATATTTTCTTTAATTTTCACTAAATGCATAAGTGCAAGCCCCATTTTTATATGTGTTTTTGCAGAAGGATATAAAGCGTATATTAAACCTGCTCTAGTTTCCACATTATTTCGACTTGTATTTTCAAAAGTTTCTCCACTTGATCGATCTGCGTTTAATATTTCACCATCAAATTGTGAGGCAAAAAGCATGTCTTGGGTTTTAAATCTTCTATTCGTAAAACCTCCATTTAATCCAATAGAAATAAAATGTTTTTCATTTTTATCAATATTAAAATGTCCCGCTCCACTCAACATGATGGTTAAATTCGTTAATTTATTATCCGAACTACTTAAATCATTTATTGCAGAAATTCCTAAACCAAAAGAATGCCTAGATTCTTTTTTAGTTTTTAAATTTAAATCGAAAGATAAAGCAGGCGTATTATAAACCCCCGAAGAAGTGATTCCTGTCCATTGTCTTTTATAATTTACATTAATTCGATATTTCCCTTCTATGTGCCCTGTCAATCCTGGATTAACCAATAAAGGTGTTGTATAAAATTGGGAAAAATGAGCATCTTGAGCATTTAATTTCCAACTACATAAAATGAGTAGTATAAAAATTAAACCTTGATTCATTGTAAAATGTGTTTTCATAATATTTTTATTTTCATTTTTTAATCCCTACCCAATGAGCCATCACACTCATTAGATAGACGATTAAAATTGATAACATTACCGCATTAAAATAATATCTCCTTTTGCCGTTTCTATCGGTTCATTTTCAACTTGATATTGTATGACATATACATAAGTATCCACAGCTTGTTCTTGCCCTTTATACGTCCCATCCCAATTTCCATTCGGTTGATCAAAAATGAGTTGTCCCCATCTATTAAATACTTTAAAAGTTTTTACAACAACGTTTCCATCTACAATAGGATAAAACTCATCATTATTCCCATCTCCATTTGGAGAAAAAGTATTCGGGACTAAAAAGATATTATTCGTATTAATTATTATTTCTACAGGCACAACAATGGAGCAACCTTCTTCTGATGTAATTAATACTTCATAGATTGTTGTTTCTGTAATTGTAGCTGTTACAGTTTGATCTGTAGTTGATGATAATCCATCAGCAGGAGACCATAAAAAAGTAGGATTATTTGCATCTGTAACAACAGTTAATTCTATTGGACCTTCTTCTAAAAGGGGTCTATCTTCTATTGCGACTCCATTCGTTAAAACTTCTGCTGAAAAACCAGGGATTTCAATGACTTCATGTGTACTTTCTTTTGTACATCCATTATCATCTGTAACTTTTAGCAAATAAGTACCTGGCTGTAAATCTGAAACTTCTAAGGTATTTTCTCCATTGAACCATTCATATTCATATGGTGGAATTCCTCCAGAAACAAATGCTTCTATACTTCCATTATTTAATCCTTCACAAGAAGGAGAATGAATAGAAAAATCGATTTCAATATCATCAGGTTGATTTATTTCAATGCTTGTATTCCAAGAAAGACTACATCCCGCATTGTCTTCGACGATGATATTATAGGTTCCAATTTCTAGATTATTAAATACATACGAATTTGCATTTGACGTTGAAAAGGATTGTCCATTATCAATCGAATATTGAAAAGGAGAAACTCCATTGTTTACTTCAATAAAAATACTTCCGCTATCATCTCCAAAACAAAGAAGATCTTCTGCTTCAACTGTTGAGAAGCTAAAATCATCACACTCTGGATCACTTAATACTGTAACTTCTGTTATTGAACATCCATTATCATCCGTTATGGTAATGGAACAAGCTCCTGCCTCTAAATTTCCAATACCATATCCTAAATTACAAAGGGTAGAATTACTAATGACTATTCCGCAGCTTGAAGTAAAAGTATAAGGTGCTGTACCTCCAATTGGATTGATACAAATGACACCATCATTACCTCCTATCATTGAAGGATTCGTATTTACAAATTGAACTTGTAATACATCTGGTTCATTGATTTCTATACTACTTTGATGATAAAGTGCAGTACAGCCTCTTTCATCTGTTAGAGCAATACTATAAGTACCTATACTTAAATCATTAAAAGTATATGAAGAATTGGTCGTCATTGTAGGTGTAACTCCATTACCAATATCGTAAGTCAAATCTCCTATTCCATTTTCAGTTTCAATGGTGATACTACCGTTTTCATCTCCATTACATTCAACATCATTTATAAAGACATTGGTAATAGCAATATCCGAACAATCAGGCTCAGGAATGATTATATTCTCCAAAGTTGTAGTACAAGCATTTCCATCTTCAATATTAATGTTATAAATGCCAGATGTTAAACCCACTATTTCGAAACTATTGGGGCAAACAGCAGAAACATTAGTACTTAATGTTCCTTCATTAGGAGACCAATTAATTGTAATGGGACTCATGCCTCCACTTACACATATTTCTATTTTACCGTCTGTACCATTCACTACAGAAACGGGAGAAACTATAGAAGTGGCAACTAAGTTTTCAACTGTAATTGTGACCTGATCTGAAACTGCTGCATTGCCTGCGCAAGCACCATTTTCTATTTGCCATTGAAATTCATAAAATCCTTCAATTAAATTTGTAATTTCTGTATTAAAAAGATTTTCATCTGCAATCGTGGCAGAATTGGGTCCAGAAATTTGAATCCATGTCCCTGTTCCAATTGAAGGAATATTACCAGCCAAAAAGGTAGAATTTTGATCACAAAGAATTTGGTTATCCCCTGCATCTACCGCTACATTATCATCATCAATTTCAATGGTAATTGTTGATGATAAAATAGAAGAACAATTGGAATTGTTTTCATGCGTAGCAATAATTTGAAACGTTGTTGTTTCTGTCAAATTACCTGTAGGTAAGAAAATAGAACTTCCTGTTCCTTGAATGGGAATTCCAATATTTGTATTATCTGGTATAGATTGCAATTGATAGAAAACATTCGTTTGAGCATTTTCTATTTCTATTGTCGTATTCCCTGTTCCACACAAAGAAGAAACCGTTGAATTTACGATAAGTGAATTAAGGGGAATGTCTGTTATCTCTACTACGACCTCCAATCGAGTATCCGATTCACAAGCATTTACTGTTTGAGAAGCGAAGTATGAAGTTCCATTTAATAACACAGTACTATTTGGTAATACTGCACTTGAATTTGGGTCTGTGTACCAATTTATATTTGTTCCAATAGAAACTAAATCTGCAATCGTTGCATTATCAGTTGTACAAAATGATTGTAAGGCATTTCCTGTTGGTGCATTAGGATTTTCGATAGAAACGATTATTTCAAAACGTGTATCACTTTCACAACCATTCGTTAACTGAGTAGCAAAATAATTCTCTCCATCTACAAGAGGTAAAGTCCCAGTCAGTATTGCAGTACTTACTGCATCAGTATACCAATTTATATTATTCCCTAAAGCTGTTAAATCACTCACCGTCGGTTGATCAATAGCACAAAATTCTTGAATGCTATTACCTGTTGGAGCAATTGGATCTATAATAGTTACTGTAACTTCAAATCTTGTCATCGATTCACAACCATCAATTGTTTGTGTTGCATAGTAATTTTCTCCATCTTCTAAATTGTCTGTATCTGATAAAGGCGTATTTGAATTTGAATCTGCATACCATTGTACATCTAAACCAATACTCAATAAATCAGAAATAGTTGGATTATCAATCGAGCAAAAATCTTGGCTAGCAGAACCTGTTGGTGAAGCAGGATCGTTAATATTTATAGTTACTTCAAAGCGAGTTTCACTTTCACATCCAATAACTGTTTGGCTAGCATAGTACAGATCTCCACTACTTAAAGTTGTACTTAAAGGCAAGGAGATTATAGATGTTTCATCTTCATACCAATTTATATTTGTTCCATTAATGGAAACATCTGATAAAGTTGGATTATCAATGGAACAAAAGGTTTGAGTTGCATCTCCTGATGG
>JAHDFV010000205.1 GCA_020627985.1 Saprospiraceae bacterium | reverse complement strand
ACTAAATAATTGAATTAAAAATGTAACTTTATTTTGGAAGGAAAAAACTAATATAATTCTACAGGAAAAGGTAAATGCTCGAGTCTATTTTAGGAAGAGAATACTATGACTCATAAATAGCCTAAAAAGATAATAAATAAGATAATACGTATAGAAAGAAACTAAGGAATAACTTTTAATTATAAATAAAATTTTAAATCGATTTAAATAAATAGGAAATCATTTTTTAGATCCCAAACAATTCATCTAAATAATCGGCTCTAGAATCCATATGATAATTATCATCACAGGTCCCACTTCCATCCCTCATTAGACTAATACAAAAACCATTAGGATAAGATAAATTAAAATGTGGTCGGTCTAAATAACAATGGCCTAATTCGTGAAAAACCATTACTTCTCTCTTTGTAATATCTGCTCGATCCCAAAAATCTAATGTAATATTAATATGATGGAAAGTCTCATTCGCATCAAATGTACATAATCCAGGAGCTGTTTGAGAAGCAATATCTTCTATACTCCCAGTAACATTAGAAGCTGTAAGATCAACATTTAATCCTCGTTCATTTCCAGCTATTTCAAAACGTTCAAAATAAATCCATAACCTTTGGTCTACATCAGGAAATGTTTTAGTAGCTTCCCCTACTGTAATCGGTTCTGGTTCATATATTTCTTCAGGATCATTATTAAAAATACCATCACAAGAAATTAATAAAAAAACGGACAGATATAAACAGAAGTATTTCATGAAAGTAACATTAGAATTAAAAAATTATATATTAAGTTAATTAAAAATATAACATAAAAAAAGTCCTAGTTGTAATTAACAACTAGGACTTTAAATCATTTAATCTAAATTCTACTGAACAATAGATACTGTTGTACCTTCTATCCAATCCTTTTCTTCATCATTATAAAATGAATAAGCAACAGAAGCAGGTGCTGTAAAAGTACCTTCAATATTTGCTTTTAAATCCAATGGAATATTTTTAGCTGCTTTCTTTTTTAAATGTCTAAAGTATAAAATTACGTTGGATCCAGAAATTTCATAATAGCCAATTTTCTCATCGTCAACCAATTGATTTAATTGTCTGACTTGAGGACTTAAACCTGCTGGAATTCCCACAATAGCCATAGGAGTAGCGGTATTACTATTCACTACACTTTTCAATTCAACATCCATTCTAACTTGATCTCCAATTTTTATTTCTTTTTGATCAATCGTTGTTTGTATTGCAATAGGTTTATCTTTTGATGAAACAGGTTGTATCGTATTCCATTTAAAACTTACTGTATGTGGTAATGGACGTTTCACTCCTTCAAAAACTACTTTAAAATCATATTTTCCTTCATCAAAAAATTGTTCTAATCCTTTCATTTGAATCAGGTCATAAGTTCCTTTTTTATAATCTTTTGAAGCAACTTTTTTCCCTTCAACATAAAAAGCAATTGTTCCGTCTTCATCAGTTTGTTTGGCAACATCATTATAAGCCATTAAAGCTCTTAAACCCAATACAGTTGTATGTGTAGGTCCAAAAGAAGCATCCCATTTTCTTGAAGTTCTAATTTCTTTAGCCAATTCTTTAATTCGTTCAACTTTAGGACTTTTAGCTTTGGTCATATTTAATACTAATAATGCTTTCGCCTCTAATTCAAAATTGCCACTCTTCCCACCAAAAATAGTGCGAGCATCTGAAGAAACAATTGCATTTCCAGTACCTAATAATTGTTCTTGACGACTTGTCAATTCATTCGCCTTTTTAGTTTTACCATAGTTATGATGAGCTAAAGCCGTCATTCCCACTAAATAAGGATCATCTGATTCTGATGCAGCTTTATAGATTGCATCTAATTCTTTTTGATACCCTTTGATATTCCCTTCAGATAAGCAATACACAATAAAAGCTTCATACACTTTATTGTTTTTATTCAATCCTAGAGACCATGTTGTTCTATTATCTCTTAGGAAGCCACCTTTTCCATCTCTTCTTGTATCCAACCATTGTACCGATCGATCAATAATTCTCTGATCTACTCCCTTGTACACTTCTTTCATATGAGAAAATTGCATGATAGCAAAAGCCGTAATTCCTTCATGTGCTTGATCACTACCAAACCAATCAAACCCTCCATGTGGCGATTCAAATCCTTTTAATCTTTCATAACCAAATTTCAATAAATCTTGAGATTCTCTTTCAATTTTAGCATTAGATTGATCCGTTTCTCTTAAGTATTGAAGAGCTAAAAGGTTCGGATAATTAACTGAAGAAGTTTGTTCAAAACATCCATAAGGTTTGCGCATCATTCCTTCCATTCCTTGTACTATTTCCGTAAGGGCAGAAGGAAATGCTTTTAATTCTACTTCTAATGTTTTCTCTTCTAAATCTCTTATTTGTACCTCATATTTGGACTCCTTACCTGTTCCAGAATATGCTATCCTTGTTGGAAATCCTCTTGGAACAACTGTAATTTCTTCTTCGATAACATCTTTAAAAATACCACTTTCAAAACCAGCACTCCAAAGATCCATATCTCCTTGAATTGCATCTGATTTAACCTGATATTTAATTTTAATCACTTTCGATTTCCCTGATTTGATGCTAAGATTACCACCTGGATTATTTAATGGAACTAAGTTATTGGGGTGTTTAATATTCAATCGTCCACTAATCTTATCCTTAGTATTATTCGTTAAAGTAACTGGAACCGTAAATACATCACCTACAGTTACTTCAACAGGTATTTTAGTAGATAGACTAAAAGGTAATTGTGTAAAATATTCCGTTTCCGTTCTACCTATTTTTCCTTGAGCGCTTATTCCTTCTGTTGAAACTTTGAATGAGGTAATCGCATCTGTATTCCAAAAAGTAACTTTAGCTTTTCCCTCTTTATTAGTTCTTACATGACCATCCCAAAAAG
Organism: Saprospiraceae bacterium; assembly: GCA_020627985.1. Classification (GTDB taxonomy): domain Bacteria; phylum Bacteroidota; class Bacteroidia; order Chitinophagales; family Saprospiraceae; genus JAHDCE01. The sequence continues at coordinate 4,084 of JAHDFV010000205.1, read as the reverse complement.
CAGTACTTCTAAAATCAGTTCTTTTCTTAATTTTAGTTGACTTATATTTTTTAACTGGAAATTCTCTTACTCTATAATATTCAACATCAGAAACAATCGCACGATCATTTACTTCTGTTTCGTTTCCTACGGTTCTAACTCTATTATCCGTTAAATTGTAATTCACTCCTGTCTCAAATTCTTCAGGTTTAAAGTTTTTAGCAGCTGTCGAATTTACATCATCGTAACGTTTACTAAAGTTTACAACCTGTAATTGATTTTGAGTAAATATAGAAGACACTACTTTTTTAGGTGCTTCTCTTTGAGCTAATGTCTTGGTTAAACCCAATTGATTGGCTTGTGTTATCCGATCAGCTCTTTCATTTACTTTTATGCCTTTTCCTAATTTTCTATTATATAATTGGTAATCAAAAATTCCATAATCTCCTACAATTTGTTCCTGACGGAAATGTCCTTGTGCAGAAATGGCTAAGGTTACTGGAGAATCTAAAATATCTACTCCATTTAATTCGAAATATCCATCAGTAGTACTTGCAGTCATTTTATTTTGACCCACAACTTTTACTTTCGCTTTAGATATCGGTTGACCTAAATCATCCAATACCGTTCCTGCTAAAACTAATCGTTCAGCTCTAGTATTTAAATCGGGTAAATTATGATCTGAAATACTTTGCCAATCAAATCTTCTCCAACCTGCAGTCATTAATAAATGATCCATTGCCAATTGAGCATCCATTTCATCTTCATCAAAATAAAACTGAGGATCTTCCACATCTAGATCAAGATCTGCTTCTAATAACATCCAAGAAAGTATATTACTTGATTTATCTGCTGCAAAAGATAGCAATTGATCATCCACAACTGATACAGATAAATCCATTTCTACGGGTTGTTTATTTTCATCTAAAACAGAAATATCCATTTCTACTTTTTCTCTAGGTAAATACTTGTTTTTATTCGTTGAAATATTAATACTTAATTGATCATTCGTATTTACAAAGGCTAATCGTTCTGCTCTTGCGATACCTTTAGCATCAAACAACGTAATTTGAGCAACACCCATTGGTAAATTATCCAATGGAATTTTAATTGAATTTTTTCCTTTTTTAACTTTTAAACCTTGCGAAAAATGATTTTTCCCTCTTACTGAAGCAATGATGGAAACTTCAGAAGATTGAGTTGATCCAATTTCTAGATTTAACTCGTTCTCTGTCATTTTATCAATAGATAATGTGTATCCATTCTTTTGAGCTGAAGGAAGCGTGAAGATTTTATCTATGTGATTTGGGAAGGTAACTTTAGCGCTATATTTCTGATTCGTGGGTGTCAATTCAAAAGCACCCATTCCTTTATTCAAAGAAGCAAAATCTGTAACTTCTTCTCCTTGAGCATTTAGAATAACACCTTGTATATCAACTGGATTACCCAATAAGTCTGTAGCTCTATATGCTACTTTACTTTCTAATCCTTGAATCATATCACCTCCTTCAGGAAAAAACTGAAGTTCAATATCACTCATTAAAACAGGAACCGTACGAGCGATTGCTTCTGTACTTCCATTATGGTTTAAAGCAACATTTAACAATACATCATCTGTATTAATTTTTTCAGGAAGAGTAAATGAAATCGGTGCTGTTCCATCAGCATCTGTTTGACCAGAAATAGAATACATTTTTTTCCCTTTTATTTTTAGGGTATAATTGAAACTTTTATTCCCTAAAGCTTTATTTTCATTGGATTGAAGTTTTAATTCTGCCATTACTTTATCACCAGGGGCATAGGCTTCCGAAACAAAATCTAATTCCATTTTTAACTTTGGTAAAATAACCTTTTGTACTTGTATTTTCTTTTTAAAAATGGCTGGATTTTCATCATTCGTTTGCCAAAGCGTATACGCTTGAAAAACATATTGTCCTCCTGGTAAATCTTTGGGCAATTGAAAATCTCCTTTACCTACTCCATTTTCATTTAAAGGAATTTTATATTCCTTCTCTACTTCTCCTTTAGGATTTATTAATTCTGCTCTTACGATTTCACTTTTCTTAGAAGGGGTTAAATCAGCTGCATTTTTAACATAAGTTGTAAACCAAATACTTTCACCAGGGGCATAAAACGGTTTATCTAAATGAGCATAAACTCGATCTTCTGGCCTTTCTTCATTTATGGTATTCTGTGCATCTAAAGTAGCTTGGATAATTTCACTGGTTGGAAGAATGTTTGTATTTTTTATAATATAAATTCCTCCTAAGATAATAACTGCAGCAGTTAAGACTGCTGGAATAAGCATTTTAAGCTTCATTTCAATGTTGTTTTGGTAAGAAAAACATTCCTTTTCTATTAGATATAATGCATTTTTTGATAAAATGGTTGCATTTATCTTAACTAAAATTTAAGATACGACAATTTTTACGGTATTGATTGTTAAAAATGATAAACGAAGCCCTTTTCTAGATAAACGTAATCTATGAAGTAGTATTCGTAATTGAATAATAATTACTTTTGTTGTTTATTACAGAACTTATTCAAAATTAATTAAATATCCTTTTAAGATATGAAAACTCATAATTATTTCCTTCTCATTTTTGTTTCTTTATGTTTAGTTTTTATTGTTTCTTCTTGTTCAGATGATGATGACGATACTTCATCTAATTGTAATTTATCCTGTCAAAATGGTGGTGCGTTAATACCTGGTTGTAGCTGTGCTTGTCCTGAAGGGTTTATAGGACAAGAATGTGAATTTATTGACTGTACCTTAACCTGTGAAAATGGAGGTCAAGTTACATCTAATTGTGAATGTGATTGTATCAGTGGTTGGACAGGTGAAAACTGTACAGAATGTACACCTAAAGTTGGCTTTTTTGATCGTGGTAATTATTGGATTTCTGCTGGAGGTGTTAACTTATTCAACAATTTAGAATATTACTTACCAGATGGTTATGTTTTAACAGGCCTTGGATTTACAGGTTCTTCTACTTTAGTTGTTTATGGTAGAGAATTTTTTCAAGATGGAACACTAGGTGAGCAATTAGAATTTAGAGACGGTTCTAACCCTACAGGTCCTATTGCTGTATCATATATAATCCCTGACAATCATGTTATCACTGGAGTAGGTTTTGGAGAATTCAATGGGATTTACAGATTAGTAGTTAATTATAATGAAATTCGTCAAAAAGAAGATTGTGATATAGAATTTGGACCAGAATTATTGTATGATAATGGAACATCTGCTTCTGTTTCTAGATGGCTAAAGGTTTCTGAATCCAATTTTAATACTAAGTATCATGCTTTTGGTGGTATAGGGATTCGATTTGATTACTCCGGGAGTTCAGATAAACAAGTAGAAACAGAAATTAGAGAACTAATTAATCAATTTTAATCTCTTTTAGATAAACCTATGTATTTTTGCATTGTTATTTTACCAATGAGAATTTAAGAAAACTATATGTTCACAATAAATATTTATTTAAAATTTGCCTTAATTGGATTATTTCTAATTGGAGGAATTGTGTTGGCCATTTTCACCAGCTTTTGGTACGCTTTGCCCCTTATTTTAGTCGGTTTAGTATTATTGGCAAGTTATTTCCTTTTAGGAACCATTCAATCTGCTGCTCAAATTATGGAAACGGGAGACATGAAAGCAACTGAAGAAAGATTAAATCTTACCTTCAAACCTGATTGGTTGTTTGGTCCCAATAAAGCGATGTACTATATGCTCAAAGGAACCATGGCTGTTCAAGATAAACGAGTAGATGAGGGAGAAGATTGGTTCAAAAAAGCAGAAGGAATTAAAATGCCATCTGATAATGAAGCAGCAATGATTCAACTTCAACTCGCTGGATTAAATGCTTCTAAACGAAAATGGAATCAAGCGAATGTTTATTTAAAAAATGCAAAAAAATTAAAAGTGACTAATCCTCAAATCTCTGCTCAATTAATGCAATTAGAACAGATGATTAAAACCAAAGGCATGTCTCAAGCTAAGATGGTTAGACAAAAAGGAAGAAAAGGACAACGTTTCCATAAATAATTTTTTAAAAATAAATTTAAAGAAAGTGCTGTTCTAAGAACAGCACTTTCTTTTTTT
>JAHDFV010000204.1 GCA_020627985.1 Saprospiraceae bacterium | reverse complement strand
GATTATAATCTAATGGGGGTTCATATGGTTCTGGCCATCCCCAAGATTTCGGGGCCTTATGTCCTACAAAATAATGAGTGTCTTTATGCAATCCATGCATTTCCATTCCACGAATAGTAGATGGTAATGTCCGAGTCATGATTTGTGTATAAGTAGATCCTACTAAAACACCAGTACCACGAGGTAAATTAGATGTTTGATTTGACATAGTTCTACCCAATGCTGTACTTTTCCCTGTACCTCTCCCCCACTCCCAAAAATTAATCTTTTTTTGGTAAAGGATTGCTGCCAATTGAGCTTGATTATAAACTAAATTCTTCTCCATTAATTAGCACACTGTATGCAAATTGACAAACAATAAAAGAATAAAATATACTTCCAATAAGATGTATAATTTCTATTCTTTTGGATCACTTGATTGGTTTCCATTTTTTTCTAATTCATCATTTTTTAATCGTATAGACCTTGCTTGTTCTTTTCTTATTTCTGCTAGTTGAAAAGTCAAGTATGCACCAGCTAATGCTGGTACTGCTGCAAGTATCCAATTCCCTATAAAATCTAAACCACTAAAAACTGTTGCGAGGGATGCTCCATAACTAGCAAGTATCCCAATTCCACTATTTAATTTCTCTATCATTTTCTTCTAATATTTCTGCTTCTTCAATTATTGATTCATCAAAAACTTCTCTAAAATCCAATAGTCCTCCCTGACTACTTTCCATAATTTTTGACAAAATGTGTCTGGAAACTGGATCTATCTGTATATTAAATGTGTGTGGTTCTAATTTTTCAAAATTAGGTGTATTCAAATCTCTTTGGTTTAGTCCGCCTGCTTCAATAAGCGTTTTTGTACGTTTATCTTTTAAACTCATTAATTTGGCAAGTACTTTCAAGTCTGAACTTGATATTGGTTCATCATCTTCTTTATCATCTATTCTTTTTTGAGTAGATAATGCCAATAATGCTTTTAAATTCTGTACATCCTCCCAGCAATCATCAATGATCATTTTTTGAAGGATTTCCTTATTCACTCTTTCCACATCTCCAAAAAGCTCCATCGCATGTTTCATATCCCTAGCTATATGAATATCATGTGGCAAATCAGAAGCGTTTTTTTTGAGTGCTTTATATGCTCTTATGACCACTGCGTTATTTTGGCCATGTCTTTTGATTAGTGTATATAGATCTGTAAATCGATCTAATATTTTATTTTGTGTATCTGTCAGCTCGTTTATTTCTCCTAATATGAAGGATCTTATATCACGGTAATTATTTTGAGCTGGATTTTTAGCACTTCTTATCCCTTTGCTCATAATAAATTTCTTTCCTTATCTAATGTATTCAATTTTTTAGTCCATTCAGGTTTATCAATAGATGTTGGATTTTCTCTAATCCTTTTCTTTAATTTAGAAATTTGGACTTGGAGTGAATTTTTTCTTTTCCTTTTCATCTCCATATTATTTTGTGCAGTAGGTAACTCTAATGTTTCCTTCCATGTCGTGATCATATCCCAAATGTGATCAACTTCATTTTGCCATGCTAATAATTTCAAAGCAGACTTCCGTCTACCATCATTAGTTTTACTCAATAACAAAGCATGTTCTGCACTTTGTTTGCCTTTTATATCTGCTTGTTTTCTATACAGATCAATGACTTCTTGAGGAGTATCTACATAAGCTAATTTAACTTCTTGAGGTACTCTTTTCTCATCATCAATGCTATCTAATGCATTGATTAATCTAGTCACCAAAACTTCATGATTATAATCGTTTTCACGTCTTAACCCATGAAGCACATTTGTAGTAACAGAAGCTGTTTCTTCTAATAAAGTTAAACCTTCTGAATAATCTCTCAAGTAGACTGGTAAATCTATATAATCATGTATTTTACTCCTCAGCATAGTACGAATATCAATTGATTCAGTTGATCAATAAAGGACATAAAAAAAACGTCATATCAAATGAATGATATGCCGTTTTTTAATGGTAAATGGACTAAATTCACCTCGGAGAAAACTCTTTATTGTTTTTTAACTTTCTTTGTTGAACTTTTTGTTGCTACAGTTACAGTTTCATTTTGGTTTGGTGAAACTGGTACAACTTCTTCTTTATCTACAGTTTCATTTTGGTTTGGTGAAACTAGATCATTATTCTTCACTAGAAATTTAACATTATTCTTCATAAATCTATTTGCACGGCCAACTGTCAATTTTTCAAAATCAACATTTTTCCCTTCAATGATTCCTTTCTTAAATGTATCATGTTCTTCAAGTCCAACAACTTTGAAGCCTTCTGCTTGAGTTTCTTTAGGTAATAACCCTGTCAATCGTTTATTAATTTTTTTACTCATTAGAATAAGTTTTAGTTTTATGGATTAGGAGTTAAATCAATAACTCCATTATAAACTAATCCTGGGCAACCAGTATTGGCACGTAATAAATAAGTACCTTGATTAGCCGAAGATGGTGTATCTCCAGTGTCTAATACTATTTCTTGGAATTTTGCTGGAGATCCTGGTTTACCAACAACTCGATAAATACCAGTTTTAGTTTTAATCATTGCTATATAAGGACAATTAGATACACATTTAGCAAATCCTAATTGTTCTGCTTGTGTGCCAGCAATTCTGAAAGGAATATCACTATCAAATGATTTAGAACCATCTTCTCCAACTAAAGTATCTAAAACCTTACCTGAATCAACAATAATATCATATTCTCTCCAATATCCTAAATTAGCATCTATTGCATTCAATAAAATGTCACCATCTAAAGTAACATAATCCGCCATAGATGCAACTGGAGTTGCTGCTACCGCAGCAGTATCTGCTAATGTGCCTGGAAAATCCAATACTTCACACTCAGGTACTAAATATAATTTAGTTTCTACACCTGGAGTATTATCATCCCCACAACTACAAGGATCAGCAGAGGCTGTATTATTCCCTGTAAGAGACATAATTAGTCCTAAAATATTTAAGTTAACAACTCTCATATTAATTAATTCAAAAACTTAATAAATAAAGGTCTTTTTATACCTCTTGTAATATAGAGCTCCCCATTTTAATGAGACGTTCTAATTCTTTGATAGCTGTAGCATCTTTTCCAGCAGCCAATTCCATCAATTTTTCACTTTGGAAAATTTGACCTTCAGAACCATAAAATTGTTTAAGATTATTTCTAAACTTATACGTTTTCTTGGTTTTAACTGATTCGTATTTCCCTTTTATTGATACAATAGGTACACGATTATTTTCAGAAAGTGCAACTTGTTTTTGAAGTTGCTCAATCAATTCTTCCTGCTCTTTAATGATGTCATCATTAGATGGGTTATCCACCAATAATTTTTTCATTTCAGCAACTTCTTTTTTATAACTTTCAATTGTTTCTAATTGAGAATTACTAGACTTTTCTAATTCTATAATTGTTGCTGCTTTCGCTTCAAGTTCAGCTACTAATTGATTTTCATAATCTTTAGCAGCAGTTAATTGATTTTGAAGTTCAATTATATCTGCTTTAAGCTTATAAATTTCTTTTTTCAAAGCAGTAATCTCTTTTTTCTCTTCAGCCATTACACTGTTTTTATATTAATGTCTAAGACAATAAAATTTTTAGTTAAACAATACCTATCTATTAGATATTTGTTGGACCATGAAGAGCCTGATCATTAGTCCATACATAACGTGGATCTAAGAAATCATAACCTCTTTTAAAGTCTTTCATGATGTGGATACAACGATCTTGTTTATCCGTTTCCCAGCCACCGCCTTTTAATACATCATGACGATTATACATTTTAGTTACATTCCATTTTGGAGTGTAAAACATAAAATCAGAACCATCTAATCCTTCAAAGTCAACAATCTCAATTTGAGTAAAATCATCAATTAAACCAGCAGCTTTTAATTGTTGATAATCCATGTTGTTCCCTTGATCAGCTCTTCTATCAAAATAAAATCTACAAGCTACTTGTTCAGAAACCCAAAGAATTCCTTTTGTATTACCTGTACGATATTTTTTAGGAATTGCTTTCAAGAATGCTTCAATTTTATCTTGTGCAGTACCAGGAGTAAGTGCTCCAGTAGGAATTACTTGAGCAGTACCATTATTAGCCATTCTTTCAGCTATAGTTCCAATACCATCCAACATATTCAAATAAGTTGGTGTAGTTGGATTAGATTCATACCAACCTCTAACAGATGCAATTTCCAATTCTTCAGCAATTTTATCTTGAAGGTTATTTTGGAAAATCCATTTTATGAATCTTTGAAAACGATTTACTTTACCAGAATCTTCTCCTAGATCAAACATATCACCCATATAAGTGGTATGTAAGGTTTGAAGACAACAAAGTTCTTTATCAATTTTGATATGACGAACTTTTAAGATTCTAGGAGTAAAATTGACACACTCAGCAGGCTCAAATTTACAATCAAATCTTTTCATTAGATCCTTTGTCTCCGATAGTGTAATTGTATCTTCATCTAAGATCATCATACGAGTTCGCATGTATTTCTCAGCTTTCAATTTACATCTTATCTCATGATAAATGTCTTTTGAATATCTTCTGTGATAAAGATTTAATCCTTGTAATACACCAGCTGCATTTGGTGCGTCGTTTACAACTACTCCAGTAGCCATATCAATCTGATTTAATTTTTACAAATACTTCCTCCGAGATTTGTATCTATAAATCCTTTTTTATTAACTCCAACCAGCTTTAGCTGATATTTTATCCCATTCTTCATCGACTTGAACATCATCTTCAGTTTCTGAAACTGGCTTTGTAGTTTCATCGGCTGGCTTTTTTTCAGACCATGCATTGATTTTTTTATCCTGATCATCTAAACGAGAGTTAATTTTTTGTAACTCCATTAAAACTGGATTAGTTTCAACTGTTTCAGTTGATTCAATGGGAGGGTTTTCTGTTGTTTCAATTGTTTGTTCTTCTGAAAGAGCAGCATTGATTTTTTCAATGTTATCTACAGATAAAGAAACATGGCCATCTACACTTTCTAATGCATTGATACCTAAAACCGCTAAAATTTTATCATTTTTCATATCTACTTGATGATGATTATTTGAATTTGAATATTGATTACCTAACTCAGAAGCTCTAGCAACTACCTCATCAAATGTTTTTATACCATCAATAAGATTAATTTCAATTGCTTTATTTGACATATATGTTTTCCCTGCAAATACTAAAGAATCATCTTTAATATTCCTCATGCTTTTTACACTATCAATAAATGATTGTGCATAAGGCCTTAGAAGTTCATTTTGTATTTCTTCATAATTCCCTTTTTCAGCATCTTTGAAAGGCTTATTTTTTTGTTTTGATTGAGGTGCATAAATCTCATGAACAACAATGCCTTTCTTTTTTAGATGTTTTTTAATACTATAAAATGTCAAATATGCTCCAATAGACCCCACGATATCCGTTTGTTCTGAAGCATATACTTCATCTGCTGAGGATGTTATCCAATAACAAGCTGAACCATTCAATCCATTGTACCATGTTATTACAGGTTTTTTAATTTCATATCTAATGAAATTTGCTGTTGTTTTACAATTAGATCCATCACCTCCACCTGAATCAGCTTCTAAAATGTGAGCAATAACATTTGGATTATTATCCATTTTTGTTAATGCTTTCATCAATGATTCTGTTCCACGTGGCCCACAATCTTGATCTTCTTTAGTAATCAATCCTTTAATAGGATGTACAGCTATTAATTTCTGTTCATTAGAATTAGAAGATCCTGAAATTTTTGATCTAGAGCTTGAAGATGAAATTGTAAAACTTGTAGTTACTGGTATTTCACCAGCTGGATAAGCATTCAATACTTTTCCTTTCAACACACTAGCAACAAAAGGAGCATAACTATGCCCTACCCTTTCATCAATAAACCAGATGCCTTTAGAAATAGTATTCAATAATTTACCATGCCTCATGTTACAAATATGTATTGAAGAGCATAGAAGGAAAAGGACATAAAAACCTATGGATTGTATATAAATGCTAGGTATTCAGTTTTTCCAGAAAAGGAAAAGGAAAAACGATGGCCATCTTTTATTTTTTCACCTCGGACATTTTGCAAATCAAAATTCAAAGGTGTTTTTTTAGATCCTACGATCAAAGTATCTTTATCAGTAGTAATAAATTTCAATACAACAGGAACTCTTCTTAAACGATCATAGAGCCTTCTTATATCATTACTTTTAGATGGAAAATAACCTGATATAATTGTTTGAATATACTCTCCTTGTTTATTATCCCTACTTTTCTCATCAAATTTGATAGATTCAGGATAACATGATACCTTTAACCATGTTAAATCAGGTTTAAGTACAATAGGTTCTTTTATTTCCATTTGGTTTTGTAATTCAAACCCATGAGGAAATTCATCAATATAATCTGTAGGTACATATTCTAAATCAATTAACCCACCAAATGCAGCTTGGCAACATACCTTGTATATATTTAGTAATTCTTGCATATTTTTCTAAAATAAGAGTTTACACCGTTAGCCGTTGGAGGTGCGAGAATGACGGGTTTTTCACCAAGTTTTTTTCCTTCTTTTGTCATATATCGTTTATGTCTTTTTTCTAAAGTATCATAAGCGATATCATCTTCATTAATTCCATATGCACTCATAAAAGTTAAAATGGCATTCTTACGATTTAGATTAGGCACATACTTTTTAATAATATTTGCCATTTTTCTTTCTGTTATAAGATCATCTCGTTTATATAATTCAGTAATCAAAGAATTACATAAACCTTCTAATACATCTTTTCTTGCCATTCTGCATTCTACATAAGTAAACAACTTTTGATTGAACATTTTCTCAAGATAAATATTGAAATATGCCAATTTCTGTTGTGACTGTAGATTATCAATCTTATTTGCCCAATGGTACTTTGATGAAATTTTTAAAGGAATAAATGAATCATTATCATTTCGAATTTTCCTTCTATAATATTGAGAATTACTATCCATTAGAATCATAAAGAATTGACCATAATGGCTGTTATTTCCAGCTTCCCATATTCCATCATCATCAAAAGGAACTCCTATCTCA
>JAHDFV010000203.1:6112-7091 GCA_020627985.1 Saprospiraceae bacterium | reverse complement strand
ACTCCATATTTACCTGTTTTTAAAAATATATTTCCATAAACTTTCATATCGCAGGCTCCATCATCCTGGTAGATTGCAGCAACAATAAAATCTTTTTCTTGCTTACCGATATGATGGAAATAATTATGACGAATTTCATTCCCTCTTTCGGATGGGTTTCGCCCATAATGAATCGCCCCACCATCATCAATTTCTAAGCATACGTCATGGATATCATTATATTCGATTACATGATTATTTCCTCGTAAAAAAATAGCCAAATGAGGTGATTGGTGAATATGACAATGTTTTATTTTATTGCCAACTCCTGTTATTTCAATACCAGGACGATATGATTTTTCTATTCGATTATAATCATGAATGTGGCAATTCTCTACAACATTATTAGCAGGAATTAATTTAGTTCGATCTCCGCCAGCCAAATGAATTCCTCCTGCACCAGTTTGATAAACTTCACAATTGTAAATTCTATTATTATTTCCCGCATCTGTATTTAAATAATTATCTATAATTCTGTTTTCTAAATTTTTTCCTAAAAATATAGGAGGAATCAAACGATGATCTTTTCGTTTCATATATTTTCCCATCCAAATACCATAAGAACCTAAATTCCTAAAAGTACAATCATTAATTTTACAAGAATTACTTCCCTGTAAATAAATGCCTAATCCTCTTCCATTCTCAAAAATGATATTATTTATTTCTATAGAATTAGAATGTAATATGGATAAGATTGGATTTTCTAAAATAGAAATATCTAATGTTTCTATATTTTCTTTTTTATAAAAAAATAGTATCCCTTTTTCTCTATCTAGATAAAATTCATTTTCATTATCTAATTCTTCTTGTATATTGAAAGCATAATATTTTTGCCAAGGTTTTCCAGATTCAAATCCATAATGACTGGGATGTGCAGTTTTAATTGTTTTGTTTTCAGTATTAATTTCTTTAACTTGAACTGCATCTTCTGCAAATCCGT
>JAHDFV010000203.1:0-6102 GCA_020627985.1 Saprospiraceae bacterium | reverse complement strand
ATCCCCTCAACCATATATCATTTTTTGGGGACCAAGTAGAAATTTTATTTTCTGAATAATAAAATAATCCACCTATTCCCGAATGATCATCGTTCCTTGGAATAGATCCTGGTTCAAGAACTTTTCCCATGGCTATTGTAGAATCATTGGGCCAACGTGCTAAAAGTTGAGGGGTTTTATTTTGGAATAATTCAAGTGGAGTAGGGATGGATATTTTTCCAAATCCGAAAGGTCTTAATTTTCCATAATTAATGGATTCATCTTTTAAATCATAATAATAAATATGATTTAATTGTTCTTTTCGAAATGCAGCTTCATAAGCACTTCCTTTAACGGGTTTAATTTTATTTACATCTAAAGCTTTACCTCCAGAAAAAATTACTTCTTCATTTTGATAGGCGGATATAATTATATTTTTTTTATTTAGAATATTTAATCCTTCCTTTATATAATAGTTTCCTTTTCTTACTAAAATCGTAGTAGAATCATCATTATCATTTATTAATGCTAAAGCTTTTTCAATGCTAGATAATGGTTCCGTTATTGTTCCTTCATTTTTATCATTACCATCTATAGAAACATATAGTATATGATTTTCTTGTGCATCAATACGGTGCATAAAAAAGAATAAAATAAATATAGTATATCGAATTAATTTAAGCATTTGTAATTCTAATTTTATTTATTTTTTCTTGAATGAAATTCTTATCATTTTTATTCTTTGCCACTTTTAAAGCTTTTTCTAAATAATTAATAGATTGATTAGCATCTTGTTCAAGATATAATTCTGCGAGGAGAATAAAATAAAAATGATTCTTTTCTAATTTTAATTTTTTGGCTTCAGGAATAGCTAATTTAGTTCCTCTTGCTTTATAAAAAGCATATGTTCTATTTAAGGCAACAATTGGAGAATAATTTATTTGAAGTAATTTATTGTAAAGTTGTAAAACATTTTCCCATTTACTTTCATCAGTATTTTTATTCGCATGATAATGAGCAATGGCAGCTTCTAAATGATAAGAACTAATCTCATTTCCATTCGCAGATTTTTGAAGAAAATATTGTCCTTTTTCAATTAAATCATCATCCCACAAATCTTTATTTTGTTCATCATATAATAAATGATTTCCTTCTTGATTTATACGAGCATTAAGTCTAGAAGCATTAAAGCACATTAGGCTTAATAAAGCATTGGTTTGAGGAGTATTGGTTGGAGGATATTCAGTTAATAAAAAACATAATCTAGTTGCTTCTAAGCATAAATCTTTTTGTAAGGTTTCATTTTGGGTAGAGGAATAATATCCTTCATTAAATAATAAATATAAAGTGCTTAAGACATTATCTAGACGGTCATGAATTTCATCATCTGGAGGAAATTCTAAAGATTCAAATGTATTTCTTAGTTTTTCTTTGGCTCTAAATAACCTTTTATTCACAGTACTTTTTGTACTTAAAAATGCTTCGGCAATTTCATCAATTCCAAAACCACATAAAATTCTTAAAGCTAAACTTATTTGAGCTTCATTTGCAATTAATGGATCACAAATCGCAAAGATCATTTTTAATTGACTATCCGAAATATTTTTTTCTGTGAAATCAATATCATCAACCATTTCAGAATAAGATGCTTGATTTCTTTTAAGATCAGGACTAATTTTTTCATTAAATAATTTATTCCTTCTTAAATAATCTACTGTTTTATTTTTTGCTGTTGCGTATAACCAAGCTGTTGGATTTTCAGGTAAATCACTTTTATTCCATTTATCGGTAGCAATAAGAAAAGTCTCACTTACAATATCTTCTGCTAATTCTATATGTTGTAATCCGAACGTTTTACTGATAACTGCAACCATTTTAGCAAACTCCGTTCTAAAAAGTTGATGTATGATAATATTTTTGTCCATTGTTCTCTAAAGATAAATAAAGCCGATTGAATAGATCGGCTTTATTAGATTTTTAACTTTGAGTTTTGATTATTCTAAAACATGAATCTCTCTAATTTCTACATTTCCTCCAATTGAAAGTACGGGACATCCGTGAGCAAGAGTCGTTGCCTCTTCTAGGTTTTCCGCATTTAAAATTAAATAACCGCCAAGAGTTTCTTTAATTTCTACAAATGGACCATCCGTAATTACTCCACCTGGTTTTAAAACTCTTCCTTGGTGATCAATTAATTTATTTGTGCTCACTAATTTTCCTTGAGCAGCGATTCCACCAATCCATTCTTCCCAAGGTTGAATTTGAGCCATTAACTCTTTTTTCGTAAGTTCTTCCGTTGATTCTACACTTCTAAATATTAACATAAATTCTGACATGGTACTAAATTTTTCATTTTTAAAAATAAGTCTACAATTGAATGACGAATCAACTTTTGAAAATAGGACAGGGTAATGAATTTATTTTATTAGAGTAAAAATAGACTTTTTAAAATAGAGATAAATTACATTTTACTTTCATAAAATTGTACGACTGTATCATCAACCATGATGTCTCTCATTTTTAAAGGTTGCTTTAGAACAATGCCTTCTAGTGTTCTACATCGAGATAAAGCAACATAGGTTTGTCCATGTTCAAATGCACCTCTACCCATGTCTATAATCGCTCTATCAAATGTTTTTCCTTGGCTCTTATGAATGGTAATTGCCCAAGCATGCTTTAATGGATATTGTTTAAAAGTCCCAATGACTTCCGTTTCAATTTTAGTAGAATCTTTTTCATCTACCTTATATCGATTAATTTCCCATTCATCTTTCTCGACATCAATAATTTCTATATTTCCTTCTTTTTTAATTTCGACTTTTATTTTATCAACTTCTAAATGTTTTACTTTTCCGATGGTTCCATTTACAAATTTTCTGCCAGGATCATTTTTTACAAACATGACTTGTGCCCCTAATTTTAATTTTAAAATGGGATCTGTTGGAAATAAATGATCATTAAAATTACCAGTAACTTTAGCTAAATATACATATTCATCTAGCGGAATGTTTTCTAGTTCTTTTTTATTAATGGTATTTACAATTCTATTTCGAGAAGAAAGGGTGATGTAATTTTCTTCAGGATTAAAATCTGGTATATGTCTTTCATTTAAATCGGTCAAATCATCATAGTCTATTCTATTTAATCGAACAGCATCTAATAGTCGAATAAAATGTCTTTCTTCTTGTCGATAGACTTTTCTTAACTCGATCATTTCTAATTCCAACCACTCAAAAATCTTTGCAGAAAAGAAATAAGGACTATCATACATTAAACTAATCATCATTTTTTCTTCAGCACCAGCAACAACAGGAGGCAATTGAAAAAGATCACCAAAAAATACCATTTGAACACCTCCAAATGGTTTAAGATCATTTCGATTAATTTGTAAAAAATAATCAATATTATCCATCATGTCAGCACGAACCATAGAAATTTCATCAATGATAATCATATCTAAATTTTCGTACATTTTACGAAACCTTCTTTTTTTAATGTCTTTTTTAGTTAAAGGTTTTGGAGGGAAACCAAAAAAAGAATGTAAGGTTTGTCCTTTTACATTTAATGCGGCGACACCTGTTGGGGCTAATACTACATTTTTCTTTTTCGTAGTTTTTCTAAATAATCGTAATAAAGTAGATTTACCAGTTCCAGCTCTTCCCGTAATAAATAAGGTATCATTTGTATTTTCTAATTTATCTAATACAAATTTATAATCATCACTTAATTCCATAGGCTTTTTTTCAATGGGCATAACATCATTTAATTAAATATTTCATCCCATTTATAATGAGCGTTGGTATACATTTCTTTCATCCAATAGGGACATCTGTAACAAGAATTAAAATTACCCTTCTTTCCTTTTTTTGATGGAAAAATATAAACTACATTTGAAGGATTTTTATCCTGCCATCTCTCATGTATTTTAAATTCATTTTGAAAAGACAAAGTAGAATTTTTTCTTACGGCTTCTAATTTCGTTGTATAATATTCATTCGGGAATTTTAATTGAAATATATTTTCATCCCTTTTATTATAATTAAATTCACCGATGGGTAAATTATTTTTGAAATTAATTTTAGATTTAAATTTCGATTTTATTTCATTCCCACTTTTACTCAGAATTTCGAATTCCTTTTCTTTCATATAGATAATATGAAATAACTGGGTTGTATCAACGATTAAAGAAGAATTAACTTCCTCAATATTTTCCTGCCAATCTGAAGTAGTATCAGATTGGCAGGAAAAAAATAAAATAATAATAGTTAATATAATTAAACTCTTATTAATCATATAATACTTCTTCACCAAAATTATGCATCATAAAAGCAAGTATATCTGCTCTTTCTGCAATTCTCATACTTGTCGGTTTACCCGCACCATGACCTGCAGATTCTTCAATACGAATCAATACTGGATTATCTCCTTCATGATTTCTTTGTAATTCAGAAATAAATTTAAAAGAATGAGCAGGTACAACTCGATCATCATGATCAGCTGTTGTTACTAATGTTGCTGGATATTCAGTTCCCGCTTCTATATTATGTAGAGGAGAATAATTTAATAAATATTGAAATTGAATGGAGTCCGAACTTAAACCATAATCTTCTTTCCAAAAGTGACCAATGGTAAATGTATGATATTTCAACATATCTAAAACTCCAACAGCAGGAAGTGCTACTTTAAATAAATCAGGTCGTTGAGTCATACAAGCCCCCACTAATAAACCACCGTTTGATCTTCCTTCAATGGCTAATTTTTCTGATGAGGTATATTTATTATCAATTAAATATTCTGCAGCAGCAATAAAATCATCAAATACATTTTGCTTATTTAAAAGGCGTCCACCATCATGCCATTTTTGACCATATTCTCCGCCTCCTCTAATATTTGCAACAGCATAAATTCCACCTTGTTCTAAGAAAGCTAAATTAGAAACACTAAAAGAAGGCGTAATACTAATATTAAATCCACCATAACCATATAATAAAGTTGGATTGGTTCCATCTAATGAAGTTCCTTTTTTATAAGTTATAAACATTGGAATATTCGTTCCATCTTTACTTGGATAAAATACCTGTTTGGTTTCATAATCATCAGGCTGTAATCCTTTTACATTTGGTATTCTATAAATATCTGATTTCTTGGTATTAAAATCATATTTAAATATCGTTGTAGGGTAAGTAAAAGAGGTAAAAGCATAAAATCCAATATTCTCATCTTTTTCTCCAGAAAATCCACCTACTGTTCCTTTAGTAGGTAAATCAATATCATATTCAAATTTGCCATCCAGCGAATATACTTTTAATAAAGAAGATGCATCTTTAATATATCGAGCAACTATTTTACCTCCTGCTAAAGAAATACCTTCTAAAACATTTTCAGATTCAGGTATAATTTCTTCCCAATAATCTTGATCTGGATTTTGAGTATTAATACGAATTAATCGATAATTTGGAGCATTATGATTCGTTTGAACCAATAGATTCTCTCCTACATTATCAATTACCCAAAAATTATGATCTAATGATTCAACTATGGGTGTAAATGAATCTTCATTTTTAGCTAAATTTTTAAAATACAATCGATTATTGCTGGTAGATTCTGAAGTTGAAATGGTTAAGAATTGCCCATCTTCAGTTGATCCACCATAAACATTCATTTTAGGTTTTCTTCTATCCGCAAAGATAAGCTTATCCGCTGATTGAGGAGTTCCCACTTTATGGTAATACATGGAATGAAATTTATTCTGTCCTTTGAGATCATCCCCTTTTTTAGGCTCGGGATATCTGCTATAGAAAAAACCATCTTTATACCATGAAATTCCTGAAAATTTAACCCATTCAATTTTATCTTTTAAATTTCTACCCGTTGATAAATCTTTGATGAAAATTGTTCTCCAATCCGATCCTCCTTCTGAAACACCATAAGCTAAATATTGCCCATCTTTAGAGAATCCTAAAGCTCCTAAAGATGCTGTTCCGTCATTAGAAAATTTATTAGGATCTAATACTAATTTGGGTTCTCCATCTAAACCATCAGTACCATATATGACACTTTGATTTTGAAGCCCCGTATTTTTATAATAATAATATTTATCGCCTTCTTTAAAAGGGGAAGAAA
>JAHDFV010000202.1:5175-7188 GCA_020627985.1 Saprospiraceae bacterium | reverse complement strand
AAGTATGTATAGCAAAATTTGTTCACGATACTTTTATTAGACCTTTCGTAGGTGATTTATTAGTTGTAATATTGATTTATACATTTGTAAGAACATTTCTTGTAGCAGATGTTTTTAAAATTGCTGTAGGAGTATTTTTATTTTCTTGCGCTGTCGAATTTGCCCAGTATTTTAAAATAGTAGACGTGTTAGGTCTTGGAGATAATGAAATGGCAAGAATAATAATTGGAACAACTTTTTCCTGGGGAGATATTATTGCTTATGGAATAGGAATTTTAATCGTATTATTCGTTGAAAAATTAATTTTAAAAAATTAATTTAAAATTTCAATTTCAAAATTAGAAACTAAGATAATATCTCCTTTTCTAAGTTTTTTTCTTTTTCTGAATTCAATTTCATTATTTACTACAACTTCTCCATTCTCAATCATTATTTTAGCATGACCTCCCGTTTGTGCAATCCTTTTTATTTTTAGTAATTTAATGAGTTCAATAAACTCTTCTTCTTTTTTTAAGGTAAATGTTTCTTTATTTATTTCTTTCATGATTAAATCTTTGATTCTTCTAAAATATGTAATGCATTCGGTCCTGTACAAAATAACAAATCTAAGATACTAAGGTTCTCAACAAAGCCATGTCTTTCTAAAAAAACTTGTGCATATTCATGAGATTTAAAACTAGAATCTATGCTATGAATTTTTAATTTAGGAGAAATGCTATTTCTAAAATCAAGATTGTTCGTTTCATGTTGATAATCTTCAGTGAATTTTATATCATTTTGATCTAAACCAATAAGATCAAAAATGACCTGAATAATATTTAAATTAAAATCAAAAAGATAATCAGTTGTATTAAAAATACTTGCTTCAATGGCTTCGGAATAAAATTCATAAAATGGTGAATTTCCATAAGCAGATCGAATACTTTGCCAATGTTCTTTTTGCCATAATGAATGATATGAAATCTTTACATCTTTAATTGGAGTTTGTTGGTTTTTACCTTTTAATAGGGGAATAGATAAACGTTGAATTCCATTACCTCCAATAATATGACAACGATTACGGTAACTTCCTTTCGAATAATTCTCGTACTGTTCAATCAATGTGTTTCCATAATGAATTTTAGAAAACCATTGTATATTTGGAAAATAATGTAAAGACAATAATGTTTTCAATAGACTAGAAATTAAGCGGATCTAAATTTTTAAAATGGCCATTCATCTTGACTCTATCTTGTAAATTTTTCATTTGTATAACAGTAGGTATAAAATGTTCAAGATGTTCAAGCATAAAAATCTGACGATTTTTTTCACTATTTAATTGTAAGAATTCATATTCCTGTTGTGCAGAAAATCCAACATGATGTGCCATTTCAAAAGTACTAAAAGACAAAACATTGTCATCAAATTCTTTATTAATATTTAATGCCTGATATAACTGAAGAATAGCATCTATAATATCATTCGTTAAAGTAGGATCTCTATCATCAATATCTTCTAAAAATTCAACTTCAGCACCACTATATAATTTACCTTCAGCTTTTGGGTAGAATTTAATAATTTTAAATCTACGTCTCCCTTTTGTTTTTATATCTGATTCACCAGTATCGAATTTTTTATGTACTTGAACCAGCTCAACTTCAGTACCATATTTCATAGGATGTATATTGTCAAAACGAGGAATTCCGAATAATAGACAATCCTTAACTAATTCTTGATAACGAGGCTCGAATATATGAAGGTTCAAATGTTCTTCAGGAAATACTACTAATTTTAAGGGAAACATTGGTAAAAAAGGCATAAACTAATATTAGTGATTTTTTTAATAATGAATTGAATTTAATAAACTATTGACTATATTTCGTAAACCAAAACTAACATAATTTACTACGAATACAAGTTAGTCCTTAAAATTAATCAAAATGAATCATTTCCATTCTAATTCAACAGTACTCAAATTCCTTTTTCTTTCTTTATTCCTTGGATCATTATTTTCTTTGCAATCTTGTAAAAAGA
>JAHDFV010000202.1:0-5165 GCA_020627985.1 Saprospiraceae bacterium | reverse complement strand
ATGTCAGAATCAATCGGCACTTATGTTTATGCATATACCTCTGGAGTAATTTCAAAAGGAGACAAAATCAAAATTAGATTTAATGCCCCATTAGTAGATCAAGAAAAAATAGGTGGAGTCATCGATAAAGGATTAATCAATATTTCTCCTTCAGTAAAGGGGCAAGCCATCTGGGAAGATGATAGAACCATTGCATTTTCACCAGAAACTTATTTTAAATCTGCTCAACAATATAAAACGGTAGTTCAAGTCAATAAACTGTTTAAAGAAGTACCGCTTGAATCACAATCCTTTGAATTTAATTTTAGAACCAAAGAGCAATTCTTTACAGTTGAAATAGACGGTATTACAACTGAAGACGAAAATCAATTAGAAAAACAAAAAATTAATGGTAATATTTATTTGACAGATGTTGAAGATTTAGATAACATTAAAAAGGTATTAACGGCCAGACAAAAAAGTACAAAACTTCCTATTTCGTTCTCTCAATCAAAAAGACCCAATACGTATTCATTTGAAATTAATGATGTAAAAAGAGGTGAATTTGCTTCAGCGGTTGATATTTCATGGACAGGAAAATCATTAGGAATTAGTGAAAAAGGAAACAAAGAAATCGAAGTCCCCGCCTTAGGAGATTTTAAGGTGATTAATACCAATGTCATTAAATATGGAGATCCCCACATTCTTTTAACTTTTTCTGATCCCTTGAAGAATGATCAAAATTTAAATGGATTAATTCAAATTGCTAATTATTCCAGCTCACTGAGATATGTAGTCGATGGTCATCAAATTAGGGTGTACCCTAAAGGAAAATTAACAGGAGAAAAATCACTAACTGTATTTTCAGGTATACTCAATAAATCAAATAATAAAATGCAAGACCCAAGTGTCTGGTCTTTTAAATTTGATGAAATAATGCCAGCAGTTAAATTAGTGGGCAAAGGAGTAATTATGCCTGAGTCAAAAGGATTAATATTTCCCTTTGAAGCTGTGAATCTAAATGCTGTTGAAGTAGAAATCTTTAAAATTTTTGAAAATAATTTATTACAATTCCTTCAAACCAATGACTTTAATGGTGATTATCAATTGGATCGTGTCGGCAGAATTATTCATAGAGAAAAAGTAGATTTAGGAAAATTAAATCCAGATGCTGACCCAACTAAAATGTCCAGATATGCTATTGATTTACAGAATTTAATTCAAAGAGAACCAGGGGCAATTTATCAAGTAAGAATTGGATTTCTGCCAGGTTATTCTGATTATTTTTGTAACGAGACTAAAAAAGAAGAAGAGCTAACTACAATAGCAGAAATCAATGAAAATGGAGATATAGAATCTATTATGGAATACTATTATGGCCCTGATGGTTACAGTAGAAATTATTCCTACAGGGATAAAAAAGATCCTTGTAAATCGGCTTATTATAATTCAAACCGTTTTGTGAAAAGAAACGTTTTTGCTTCTAATCTGGGTATCGTAGCTAAAAAAGGTAATGATGGTTCTATGTTTGTTGCGGTCAATGATTTAAGAACAACCGATGAAGTTAAAGGAGCAACTGTAAAAGCATTTGATTATCAACAACAATTGATTTCATTCACCACTACAGATGGAACAGGAGTAGCAAACTTAAATGTGGAACGAGAACCTTTTTTCATAATGGTCGAAAATGGATCAGAAAAAGGTTATATAAAACTGAAAGATGGACATGCGCTTTCTTTAAGTCGATTTGATATATCTGGTGCGTCAACTCAAAATGGAATGAAGGGGTATATCTATGGAGAAAGAGGAGTATGGCGGCCAGGAGATACCTTGTATTTAAACTTTGTTCTAGAAGATAAAGGAAATAAAATTCCAGATTCTCATCCAATCGCTATGGAAATTTATGATGCAAGAGGTCAGTTACATAATCGAATCATTGCCAAAGAAAACCAAGGAGGCATTTATAGTTTTACAACAGCTACGAATCCAGAATCTGCCACTGGAAATTGGACAGCTAAAGTTAAAGTGGGAGGCGCAGTTTTCTCTAAGAATTTAAAAATAGAAACGGTTAAACCAAACCGTCTTAAAATTAATATTGATTTCGGAAAAGAAGAATTAACCAGCCAAGATAAAGAAGCAATGGCAGAAATCTCTTCCACTTGGTTACATGGTGCTCCAGCAGGAAATTTAAAGGCTAAAGTAGAGATGCAGTTCAAAGCACAAAAAACTACATTTAAAACCCTAAATAATTTCGTCTTTGATGATCCAGCTCGAAAATTTAAAGCTGAACCCGTAACCGTATATGATAGCAAATTAGATAAAGAGGGGAAAGCAAAATTTGCCATAAAATTAGAAGCAAAAGGTACCGCTCCCGGAAAATTAAAAGCAGGAGTAAAAACAAGAGTTTTTGAAAATGGAGGTGATTTTAGTGCAGATAACTTTAATATCGTTTATAGTCCCTATGATGTATATGCGGGTGTTTTAGTTACTGAAAATAAGTATGGAGAAAAAAGATTGGATTATGGTAAAACCAATCAAATTGAAGTAGCAGCATTAAATACAAATGGGGAACCAGCAAACCGAAGAAATCTGACAGTTGGTTTATATCGAATGAATTGGAGTTGGTGGTGGGATGCAGATGAAGATGATTATACCAGTTATAATTCTGCTACACATTACGGATCAATTTCTAAAGTAGAGGCTAAAACCAATAATAAAGGAATTGCTACTGTAGACTTAGAAATACCAAGATGGGGTAGATATCTAGTAAGAGTATGTGATGAAGAAGGAGGGCATTGTTCAGGAGATATTTTCTATGCCGGATATCCTTGGAATGACGATGATGGAAATGAAAATTCAGCGGCAACCATGTTAATGTTTACTTCTGATAAACCTGAATATAAAGTTGGAGAAAAAGTACAGTTAAGTATTCCGTCTACAGAAGTTTCTAGAGGATTATTAACGATCGAAAATGGATCAAAAGTTTTAGAATCCAAATGGTTTAATGTCGTAAAAGGTGAAAACAAAATTAATATTAAAACCCAAGCAAATTGGGCACCTAATGTCTATGCTCATGTAACCTTAACACAGCCTCATGCGCAAACAAATAATGATTTACCCATAAGAATGTATGGAGTAGTTCCGATAAAAGTTGTTGATCCTAAAACGCAACTCCATCCAGACATCAGAATGGCAAAAAAGATACGTCCTGAAGAAGAATTCACCGTTGAAGTAGTGGAAAAAGAAGGAAAACCAATGGCTTATACCTTAGCAGTTGTAGATGAAGGATTATTGGATTTAACCAGATTTGGAACACCCAACCCTTGGGATGTTTTTTATGCAAGAGAAGCCTTAGGAGTAAAAACTTGGGACATGTACGATCAAGTATTGGGAGCATATGGAGGAGATCTAGAAAGAATTCTGAGTATAGGTGGTGGTGCTGATGGTAAAAAGAAAAAATCAGGCGAACAAGCGCAACGTTTTAAACCCGTTGTAAAACATTTAGGACCCTTTTATATTGGTAGAGGTCGAAAAGGAAAACATACCATCAAAATGCCTAATTATGTAGGCTCAGTTAGAACGATGGTTGTTGCAGCTCAAGATGGTGCTTATGGAAGCGCAGAAGTTACTACACCTGTAAAGAAACCTTTAATGGTTTTAGCAACATTGCCAAGAGTTTTGGGTCCAAGTGAAGAATTAAAACTTCCAGTAAATGTTTTTGCGATGGAATCATCTGTAAAAAATGTTGCAGTATCAGTTGAGACCAATGATATTATTGAAATAAAAGGAAAGAAGACTAAAAATATTCTATTCAATAAAATTGGAGATCAATTAGTAGAATTTGATATTAAAGTCAAAGATTATGTGGGAATTGGTAAAGTTAAAGTAACAGTATCAAGTGGCAATGAATCTGCAACTCATGAAATAGAATTAGATGTAAGAAACCCAAATCCAATGGTTTCAAATGTATATAGTCAGATTTTAGAAGCAGGAGAGACTTGGGAGAAAACGGTAGCGCCTGTTGGCATGAAAGGTACGAATGAAGGAGTCATAGAAATATCTAATATTCCACCCTTAAATCTAGAAGAACGCTTAAAATATTTGATACGGTATCCGCATGGTTGTATTGAACAAACGACTTCATCTGGATTCCCACAATTATATGTTTCTAAACTTTTAGATTTAAATGAAGATCAAAAAAGAGAGGTACCTGAAAATATTCAAGCAACTTTAGATCGTTTAAAGTTATTTCAAGTATCGAGTGGTGGTTTTTCTTACTGGCCAGGCGATAATGCAGCAAGCGAATGGGGAACCAATTATGCGGGGCATTTTATGCTTGAAGCAGATAAATTAGGCTATGTTATTCCTATGGGAATGTTAGATAAATGGGTGAAACAACAACAGCGTTATGCTAAAGATTGGGAATTTAATAGTGATGGATTTAGAGATCATGGTCATTATAATAACAATGATTTAATGCAATCATACCGTTTGTTTACATTGGCGCTTGCTGGTAAACCTGATAAAGGAGCTATGAATAGAATGAGAAATACAAAAGGGATAAGTGAACAATCTAAATGGAGATTGGCTGCTGCTTATGGATTAACTGGAAATACAGATGTAGCGAATCAAATCATTGGTTCATTAAATACAGAAGTAGAAGAATACTCAGAATTAGGATATACCTATGGTTCTGCCTTAAGAGATAGAGCAATGATTCTTGAAACCTTAATCTCAATCAATGATCGGAAAACAGCTGCTGGTTTAGTAGAATCCATTTCAGATAAATTAAATAAAGAAAGATGGTATAGTACGCAGACTATCGCATTTTCCCTTCTTTCAATAGGTAAATTTATTGGAGATTCTGAATTAGGTGAGAAATTTACTTTCACATATGAAGTTGATGGTAAAACTGTAAATGGAGGATCTACCACTCCCGTTTTTCAAGTAGATGTACCTGTTGATCTAAAAGAAAAAAATGTTTCTTTTAAAAATACATCGAGTAATATATTATATGCTAAGATGATAATGAGAGGAGTGCCACTTCAAGGAGATACAACATCTGCATCAAATAATCTTGCTATTCATATAAAATACAAGGACAAAGATGGTAAAGATTTAGATCCGTCAAATTTGAAACAAGGAACAGATTTCGTTGCTGAAGTTAGAATTACAAATCCAAGTAA
>JAHDFV010000201.1 GCA_020627985.1 Saprospiraceae bacterium | reverse complement strand
ACCATTTACTCCTGAAAATTTAATAAGTAATTTCTTTTTAGGTACGGGTATTGACATAGTAAATGTAAATTATATTGGCGATCCTCAATCAATAGGTTCTTTTGAAAATGCTGTAAATGATATTGGATTAAAAGGAGGAATAGTGCTTTCAACAGGTTTTGTTGAAGATGCAAATGGAGCGCATCTTTGTGGATTTAACGAGCCCTGCAATTCCATTTCTGGATTTTCAAGTACAACAACAGGAGGATCAGATATAGATTTAGTATCTATTGCAGAAACAAATATAAATGATGCTGCTGTATTTGAAATAGATTTTATTTATAAATAATAATTCAGCTTTATGAATGATAGTCCCATTTTTTAAATGGGCACAACAAGGAAGAGATACTGTGGCTTGTTCCCAATGTTTTTCTTTTTGATAATTAAAACCAATTTTAAAAGCCGTATCTAAAATATGTGTAGGAATATTCATCCTATTCTATATGTTTAAAAACTACTCCATCTTTCATGACAAATTTTACATCCATAAATGTAGAAACATCTTGAGTCGGATCTTTTTCAACAGCGATAATATCTGCTAATTTTCCTTTTTCCAAAGAACCCAATTTATCTTCAACACCTAACAAAGTTGCACCGCCCATTGTAGCAGATTGAATCGCTTCCATAGCAGGCATCCCTGCTTCAGTCATGTATTGAAATTCTAATGCATTTTTTCCATGAGGAAAAACACCTGCATCAGTTCCAAATGCGATTTTAACTCCTCTTTTATAGGCTTTAGTAAAAGTACTTTGAATTTGTGGACCAATCGCTAAAGCCTTAGGCGTTACAATAGGAGGGAAATAGCCTTCAATTTTTGCAGAATCAGCAACAGACCAACCCGCCGTGATTGTAGGAACATAATAAGTACCTTTTTTAATCATTAAATCCATTGTTTTTTCACTCATCATTGTACCATGTTCTATGGAAGCGACGCCACCTTCAACAGCTCTTCGCATTCCTTCATCTCCATGAGCATGAGCGGTTACTTTTATTCCAAAATCATTTGCAGTTTCTACAATGGCTTTAATTTCTTCTAAAGTAAATTGAGGACGATGTCCATCTTTTGCCACACTTAATACACCGCCTGTAGCTGTTATTTTTATCAAATCTGCTCCATTCTTAACTTGTTGACGAACTGCTTTTCTGCATTCATCTGGACCATCAGCAACTCCTTGGTCGGGGCCAGGATAATCATATAAATCTTTTTTTCCTCCATTGGTCGGATCAGCATGTCCTCCAGTAATTGCAATGGATTTTGCAGCCGTATAAACTCTTGGTCCTTTGACAAAGCCTCTAGCAATGGCCTTTTGCAAAGAAACATTTACACCTGATCCTCCTAAATCTCTAACAGTAGTGAAACCACTCATTAAAGTGATTTCAGCAAAACCAACAGAACGAAATGCAATATCTGCATCATTCATGATAAATCGATTGAGGTAAGATTGTTTATTATAAATACTTTCTAAATGCACATGCATATCCATTAAGCCAGGAAGAACTGTCCTATTTTTTAAATCTATAACTTCAACATTTTTAGGTGCATCTATAAATCCCTTTTTAATGTCTTCAATGAGATTACCCTCCAGAATAATGGTCATTTCTTTAAAGACAGATTTACTTTTTCCATCAATTAATTGACCACAATGTAAATAGGTGGTTTGTGCATTAATATTGAATGAAAAAAATAAAAGAAGAAAATAGAATGTAAAAAACTTTTTCATGGAAAATTGATTTTTACTGTAATATAAAAAAAGTTTTAGCTTCAAATTCAAGAGTAGAAATTTTTATCTTCTATTTTTAGAATTAAATTCAAATGATGAATAAAGAAATCTTAATTATTGGAGCGGGTTCTGTAGGGATTGTATATGGTTATCATTTAGCCCAAGCAGGATTTTCTGTAACTTTTTTAATAAAAGAAAAATATCAATCTGATTTAGAAAAAGGAACGTTTCTCTATAATTTGAGAAAAGACAAATCATTGAAATCACCCATTCATTTTAAAGATTTTGCTACTGTTTTTTCTTTTGAGGAATTAAAATTAAAAGAATGGTCTCAAATTTATTTTTGTATTTCTTCAACGGCTCTTCATTCTTTTGATTTTAAAAATTTTAATGAAAATATAAAAGGAAATCCTACGATTATTAAATTACAGCCAGGTATTGAAGATTTAAAATATTTACAAAAAATATATCCTTCAAAAAAAATTATAGAAGGGATGATCAGCCTGATCAGTTATCCTTGTCCTTTACCAACAGAACAAGTAAAACAAGCGGGCACTGCTTTTTGGTTTCCGCCATTTTCACCTACTCCTTTTTCAGGAGAAAAATCGAGAAGAAACGAAATTATTCAAACATTTAAAGCAGGTGGAATTTCATCAAGTTCAAGCAAAAATGTTTTTAAAGATGCTTTATTTCCTTCGGGTTTTTTATCAGGATTAGTCTGTAGTTTAGAATTAGCGAATTGGAAATTTTCTGAATTAAAAAAATCAAAGAAATTATTGAATGGCTTTTTTATTTTAAATAATGAGATTTTTGAAATTCTAGAAAAAGAATATGATTCTAAAAGACCAATCATTCTTCGATTAATAAATCGGACTTGGATCATTAAATTACTTTTAAGTATTGCACCTAAATTTATTCCTTTTGATTTGGAAACTTATTTGAAAGTCCATTTTTCAAAAGTAAAAGATCAATCTATCTTTCATTTGAATAATTATAAAGATGCAGGAAACAAAAATGGAGTTTCTGTACAGAAATTAGAAGAAGTTATTAATTTATTAGAGAATAAAGATGCTTAACAGAATTTAACTGTATTTTGTAGCTTCATTTGAAATAATACAATTGTTATGACAAAATTACCTCAAAAGGAATTTCATTGGGTAGATACACCAGAGCCACACATGGCTCGAAGAAAAGAAATTCTAAAGAAGCATCCAGAGGTGAAAAAATTATTTGGGATTAATCCTAAAATGAAATTCCACGCTACATTTTTAGTATTGGTTCAATTGACTACAGCGTTTTTTATTCACCAAGTATTTGAATTAGGTTTAGGGACTTGGTCATGGGCTTTGTTTTTTGTTATAAATTATGTTATAGGAGGAACGGTTGCACAAGCTTTGTTTTTAGCTATTCATGAGATAACACATAATTTAGCTTTTCGAAAAGAAACACATAATAACATATTGGCTCTATTTACAAACATTCCCATCATTGCTCCATATGCTATGTCATTTAAAGTATATCATGCTATGCACCATTGGGAACAAGGAAAAGATGGAGTAGATGTTGATATTCCAGCAAGATTAGAAGCGAATTTTTTTAAAGGATTTTTGGGTAAAGTAATTTGGTTTTTGCACCAAATTGTCTTTTATGCTTTTCGTCCTGTTTTAGTAAAACCCATTAAACTAGACAAATGGCAAATTATGAATTGGATTGTCCAAATTATAGCAATGG
The DNA here is from genome assembly GCA_020627985.1 of Saprospiraceae bacterium. Classification (GTDB taxonomy): domain Bacteria; phylum Bacteroidota; class Bacteroidia; order Chitinophagales; family Saprospiraceae; genus JAHDCE01. The sequence goes on along the minus strand of JAHDFV010000201.1, from coordinate 3,705 downwards.
GAATACTTATTCCATTAGTAGGTTGGCAAGGGATTTTATTCCTTTTGTTATCTCTTTTAATGGCAGGAGGATTACATCCAACAGCAGGGCATTTTATTTCAGAACATTATGTCTTTGAAGAAGAACAAGAAACCTATTCTTATTATGGACCTTTAAATAATATCACCTTTAATGTTGGCTATCATAATGAACATCATGATTTTCCGAATATCCCTGGAAGTCGTTTACCTGAATTGAAAAAGATGGTGCCTGAATATTATGATCACTTACATTCCTATCATTCTTGGTCAAAACTCATTTACCAATTTCTATTTAGAAAAGAAATTACTTTGTTTAGTCGAACCAAAAGAAAATAGTTATTTCGTATCCTCTTGAGGATTATCTATTCTCCATTGTTCTATTTTATTGGTCAGCGCAACAAACTCAGTTACGGATAATTTTTCTGGGCGAATGGTAAAATATTCGTCTTGCATTAATAAATCATGTGGCATAAAAATACGCATGGTATTTCTAAGCATTTTCCGTCTTTGACTAAAAGCTTGCTTCACTACCTGCCTAAATAATTTATGATCGCAACCTAAGGCTTGATCATCTTTTCTAGACAAACGAATTACAGCAGACATCACCCGAGGTGGTGGGTTGAATGCTCCTTTTTTTACCGTAAATAAATATTCTCCTTCATAAAAAGCTTGTGTTAAAACACTAATGACGCCATAATCTTTTCCTCCAGGAGAAGCGATGATTCGTTCAGCCATTTCTTTTTGAAACATCCCTACTAATTCAGGAATGACAACCCGATGTTCTAACATTCTAAATACAATTTGTGAAGAGATATTATAGGGGAAATTGCCGATAAGGGCAAAAGACTCTCCTTCTTCAAAAATTTTATTTAACCAAACTTTTAAAAAATCTTTATAAACGACTTTGACATTAGGATAATGTTCTGCCAAGTAATTGACCATATCTTTATCTGCTTCAACGGCTACTAATTTATCCGACCATTGATCAATCAGGTATTTAGTGAGCATTCCTTTGCCTGGGCCAATTTCAATGATTTTATCATATTTATCTCTATGAATCAATGAATCAGCAATCCGTTCTGCGATGTCTTCTCGGTGCAAAAAATGCTGACCGTATGATTTTTTTGCTTTCATGTGCTCCAAAGGTATTGATATTATAGCAAAAGAGCCATTTTTATACTAAATCGCTAAGTATAAATTAACTATCTTTGCAGCCTATTTTATAATATATCCGATTTAATGAATACGAAGTTCACGCATACCAAATCCCTGAAAAATAATTTAATCATCATCTCTGATGGTTCAAATTTAGACTGGGCAGACAATTATCTTTCAACAGGGGAGATTACAGTGTTATCTAAAGGAATTCAAAAAGAAGTAAAAACCTTTGTTTTTCCTAAAGCCATTAATTTTGCTTTTGTCATGATTGTCAAAAAAAGTGAAGATAATTTTAGGACACAAGAAGATTCTAGATTAGCAGCAGCAGAAATGTTAGATGTATTAGAACAATATAAAATATCATCGGCTACTATTATCAATCATTCTAGTTTAAAGATTACGGCTTCTGTTGCAGAAGGTTTAGTTTTAGGAAATTACCAATTCTTAAAATATTTTAATGATAAGAAAGGTAAAACGAATGCACTGAAAGAAATTAAAGTGCACAGTTCTGGGATGACTAAATCTAAGTTTGATCGTTTACATCATAGCTTATTTGCAACTTGCAAAACAAGAGATTTGGTGAATGAACCTCATTCTTATATGAATGCACCAAATTATAGTAAAGAAATCAAAGAACTTAGTAAGGTCTGTGGTTTCAAAGTAAAAGTGCTGGATAAAAAGAAAATAGAAAAATTAGGAATGGGTGGATTATTGGCAGTAAACCAAGGATCAGAATTGCCTCCTACTTTTAATATTATGGAATGGCTGCCTAAAAACGCAAAAAATAAAAAACCAATCGTTTTAGTGGGTAAAGGTGTGATGTTTGACACTGGTGGAGTTAGTTTAAAACCAACTAAAAATTCGATGGATTTCATGAAATGTGATATGGCTGGTAGTGCTTTGGTCACAGGAGTAATGGTTGCCGTTGCTAAAGCTAAATTACCGCTTAAAGTAGTAGCTTTAGTTGCTGCTACAGATAACAGACCTGGTAAAGATGCTTATCTTCCAGGTGATGTGGTAAAAATGTATAGTGGTAAAACGGTAGAGGTTTTAAACACGGATGCTGAAGGAAGAATGACACTAGCAGATGCCTTGCATTATGCGAAACAATATGAACCAGAATTAGTGATGGATTTCGCTACATTGACAGGAGCTGCTGCTTATTGTTTTGGTCCAGAAGGTATTCCTTATATGGGAAATGCGGATAGTAAAATCAAATATAAATTAGAACGCAGTGGTAATGAAGTACATGAACGTTTAGTTGAAATGCCTATGTGGAAAGAATATGGAGAAACCATCAAATCTGATATAGCTGATATTAAAAACCTTGGTGGTCCATATGCAGGACATATCACAGCGGGTAAATTTTTAGAACACTTTACAGATTATCCTTGGTTACATTTTGATATTGCTGGACCAGCTTATTTACATAGTAAATCTGGTTATAGAACAAAAGAAGGCACAGGAGTTGGTGTTCGATTGATTTATAATTTCCTTCAAAAGTATTTAGAATAAAAACGAATTCAATTAGCGATTATTGCATTGATGGATTCTTTAAAAATTTATAATGAGTAAGTTCAAAGTAGGAATAACAATTGGAGATATGAATGGGGTAGGGCCTGAGATTATTCTTAAGGTATTATCTGATAGACGAATCATGGATATTTGTACTCCAATCATTTATGGATCTACAAAAATTATTTCTTATCATAAAAATATCATTGGAGATGATTCAATTAAATTTCAAGGAATAGTTGATGCTAGTAAAGCTTCTAGAGGACGTATTAATGTTATTGATTGCAGTAATGAAAAACCTGAAATTAGTTTAGGGAAGCCAACGAAAGAAAGTGGAAAAATGGCATTGAATGCTATTGATAAAGCGATTGAAGATTTAAAAGAAGGCTTGATTGATGGAATGGTAACCGCACCTATTAATAAAAAAGCCATGAACATGGCGAATTTCCCTTCAGCAGGTCATACTGAATATTTGACAAAAGCTTCTGGTAAATCAGACAGTTTAATGTTGATGGTAAATGATGGTTTAAGAGTAGGATTAGTAACAAATCATTTGCCCATTAAAGATGTAGCTGGCGCGATTACTAAAGATACATTTAGAAATAAATTAAAGATTTTCAATCGATCTTTAAAAATGGATTTTGGCATTGAAAAACCATTAATTGCTGTTTTAGGATTAAATCCACATGCAGGAGATAGTGGTGTAATTGGCCAAGAAGAAATAGAAATCCTAAATCCAGTTATTTTAGAGGCTAAGAGAAAAGGAGTTATGGTGATGGGCCCATATCCAGCAGATGGATTTTTTGGTTCGGATAGCTATCGCAAATTCGATGGAATTTTAGCCATGTATCATGATCAAGGATTAGTGGCTTTTAAATCTTTATCATTTGGTGAAGGGACAAATTTCACATCTGGATTAAATTTCATTCGAACTTCTCCAGATCATGGAACAGCTTATGATTTAGCTGGGAAAAATAAAGCGAATCCTTCTTCTTTAAGAAAAGCGATTTAC
>JAHDFV010000200.1 GCA_020627985.1 Saprospiraceae bacterium | reverse complement strand
TTAATTTTCTTCTCTTAATTCTCTCCTTAGGATTTTACCCACATTTGTTTTAGGTAAATCATCTCTAAATTCAATAGCTTTTGGCACTTTATATCCAGTAAGATTTTCTTTACAATAAGCTTTTACTTCTTTCTCAGATAAAGATTTATCACTTTTCACTACAAATATTTTAACGACTTCTCCCGATTTTTCATCAGGAATTCCAACTGCCGCTACTTCTAACACTTTAGGATGTGCTGCAATGACTTCTTCAATTTCATTTGGATAAACATTAAATCCTGAAACTAAAATCATATCTTTTTTCCGATCTACAATTTGAAAAAATCCATCTTCAGACATCGATCCAATATCACCAGTACTTAACCAACCATCCTTTAAAACTTTAGCGGTTGCCTCTGGTCTGTGATAATATCCTTTCATGACTTGTGGTCCTTTTATTTGTATTTCACCCACTTCTCCAGCAGGAATAGGATCTCCATTATCATTTACGATTCGCATCTCTGTAGAAGGGACTGGCATTCCTATGGTACCTAATCTTCCTGCTCCATTTATCGGATTGCAAGAAGCAACAGGAGATGACTCTGTCATACCATATCCTTCTGCTAAAAAACAGCCTGTAACTTTCTCCCATCTTTCTGCAACAGGTTTTTGAACAGCCATTCCTCCCCCTACACAACCTTTTAAATGACTGAAATTTAAGCCTGCAAAATCAGGATGATTTAATAAGGCATTAAATAAAGTATTAACACCTGACATAATAGAAATATCATATCGTTGAAATTCTTTCATGACAGATTTTAAATCTCTTGGATTGGTCACTAATACATTTTTAGCCCCCATCATCATCATGGCTAAACAGTTCACCGTAAAAGAAAAAATATGATACATCGGCAAAGGCGATAAAACCGTTTCTTTTTCTTTTTCTAAAAAGGGAAGCATGATATTATAAATCTGAAGCATATTTGCTACCAAATTTCTATTCGTCAACATAGCTCCTTTAGCTACTCCAGTAGTTCCTCCAGTATATTGTAATAAAATAGTATCGTTGGCTTGTCCTTGTTTCCTTTTTAAGGTAAACTTTTTCCCTTGAGAAATGGCTTCTTTAAAACCTACAGTATTTGGAATATTAAATTTAGGAACTCCTCTTTTCACTTTCCGAATAACCAAATTGACCATTCCTCCTTTTATGGTTCCCAACATCTCTCCGACACTCGTCAAAATCACAGTATTAATTTTGGTATCGTCCATTATTTTTTCCAAATTGGAAGCGAAATTCTCGGCAATGACAACTGCTTTTACACCAGCATCTGTAAATTGGTGTTTCATTTCTCTTGCCGTATATAAGGGATTCGTATTCACAACAACTAATCCAGCTCTTAATGCTCCAAATAATGCAATTGGATATTGTAATAAATTCGGCATCATTAAAGCAATTCTATCTCCAGGTTCTAAACCTCTAGATTGAAGATATGCTCCAAATAATTCGGATAATTTATCAATTTCTTTATACTTTAATTCTTTACCAAAATTAGAAAAAGCGACAAGATTGGCGTATTTCTTTAGATTTTCATCTATGATATCTACAAGCGACGAAAATTGATCTACATCTATATTAGCAGGTATTCCACTTGGATAATTGGCTAACCAAGGTTTTTGAGCAACAGGCATAGTTATAATTATTTTATCATTCTCATAAATGTTCCAATAAACCAATTGGAATCTTCTTTCGTTAAATTATCTAAAGCAGAATCTGCTTTGCTTGAAAAGAGTTTTAAATCTCCAATCACTTTTTTGAATTCTTCAGTTTTGGGATCTGTTCCTTCAACATTAGAAATACTTTCTAAAACCCGTAACATGGGTTCTAATTCTTTCTTTTTCCGTTGTGTAATAATCTTTTTTACGACTTCCCACATGTCTTTTTCTGCAACATAAAAATCTTTTCGTTCCCCTGGTTTCAACTCTTTGTACACTAAGCCCCAATCCATTAATGCCCGAATATTCATATTAGTATTTCCCATGGAAATATTTAATTCTTGCATGACATTATTTGCACTTAAGGCTTCATTGGAAACAAGGAGTAAAGCATGAATTTGAGCCATTGTTCTATTGATACCCCAATGTGAGCCCAATGTACCCCAAGATTGAATAAATTTTTGTTTGCCTTCTTCTAATTCCATATTAAATATTGTGAATTTTGCTATTGTTTAATTAAGCAAAGTTCTGAGTTTTCAAAAATTATTGAAAAATAAGCTTTTCACGATTCTAATCAAAATATTGATTCAAAAGTTTAATCCGTTCTGTAATGAATTTCAGAAGAATAAAAAAATTAATGTAACGAAATTAGTGTTCTAGAAATAAAAATCGATCCCTAATCTAAATGTAAAAGGCTTTACATCTGCATTATCCAAATAATTTAATCGCCACAAAACATCAACTCTCAATACTTTAAAAATATTTTCAATTCCTACACCCGTTTCCATATACGGATATTTATTGGGCGTAGTAAATCCAGTGTACGTATCTTCTCCTTCTAAAGAAGGATTGCTTAAACTATATTGATTAGCGGCTATATTTTTATCTGACATGCTGCCCCACATGGTTCTAAATGTGGCTACAGTTCTCCAATTTAATTTTCGAACACCAGGGATTTTATTTAATATCAATCCATCAAAGTGGTGATCAACTATTAAAGAGGCAAAAGCATCACTCGCAAACTCATATTTTAAGGCTCCATTAAAGGCAGATTTATTATAAGTGTATGACTCATTACCTGGGTGGACTTCAGCTAATAAGTAGGGGACTTGTCCAAACGTTTTACCTGCTCTAAATTTATAAGCTGTCCAACCAATTGGGTTAACTTGAAAATAGCCTTTGATTCCGAAGGCTAATTTATGATAGCTATATTCACTACCGAATACACCTTTGAAACCTTTGGTATATTGTAATTGAATGATCGGATATTTAGAGCCTAAACTTGTTCTTTTAAAATTACCATCGATTACTTTTTCTTTAAAAGCATAGCGCAAAGAAAGAATAACTTCAGCAGATGTAATTGTAGTATCTACGCCATCAGGATTATTTAAATCTGGAATATATTGATAATTAAATCCGCCTTCATTTTCAGTAATACCTCCATATGGATCGAGCTCTCGATGTAAAACTGTAATTCGATTAGACCAACCTTTTTTCCAATATTTCTCAAATGAAAATTTACCTTCTTTGGTATGTACTAATTTTAAATGAACAGGTTTTCTATAGATACCTGTAAGTAGATTACCTGTTGCAAAATCTTCAGAATTTTCACTTGAAATACTGACATCATTAAAATATGATGTTTCTATCAGTGTTCTTGGTTTTTTATTTAAAACCCAAGTAAAACTTGCGCCATATTTGAATTTTTTATCTTTTGTTCCATAAGCACCATATCCTCTGAGCCATATTTTTTTACTCAATTTCTTGCTGGTTCCAATACCTAATTTAAATCGATTTCCTTGAACATGATCCCTACTATAAAGTGAAAATAAGGGACCAATTTCTATTGGACCAAATTGTTTATAACCCGAAAAAAGAATATACATGACATCAACATACGTTTTATAAACAGGTACATTTTTTATACTATCCACCATAGTATAAATCTTTTTTTCATTTTCAGTTAATTCTCCATGCCTAGAAACCTCCCAAAAGCTATCATCTTTATTAATAGATTCTAGACTATAATCCTCTGGATCTTTCGCTCTATGTTCTTGTTTTGTTTTTTCTTGATTTAATCTATAATCTTTATAGGAAATTGTTTTTCTACCAATGATTCCCATTCGTTTCCTCTTCTCATTTGGTGTAAAATCTATTACTGTTTTTTGACGTTGGGGTAACCAAATAGAATCTTGAGTTAGACCATATTCTTCAAAAATAATAATCCGATTAACTAGATTAATATTTACATCTTTACTCATCCTCATATCTAATCTTTGGATCGCATAAGAATCTGACATGACCCAAAATGTACCGTAAAATGTATTTTCTTGCTTTCGTTTGGGCTTAAACTTAAGTTTGATTGCTTTCCGATCTTCGATCGTTGTGCTATCCATGATATAATATTCATTATAAAACAAACCTGGAAAAAGGCAAATGGTTTTTCTAGAATATTAATCCAATTATCATATACATTATATTCTGCTTGGGCAGAACTCAAAAAGTCATTAACTGTTTGATTTTCAACACCTGAAACTTTACTAGCTCGTATCATTTTTTTAGGTTGACCCTGCCCCTTTACATATGAAATATCATGAATTTCTTCAAGGATATAAGCTGGTAAATACGGTTTTTCATCACTTAAACTATCTACATTATCAAATACAAAACTGAAAGGCTTCATTAATTTTGTATTTTTTAATCGTTCTATATTATCTAAATCTAATTCTAACTTAGAATAAGCTTCGCATTCATATGCTTTTTGATTGTCAATTCTATTTTTCTTTTTATTCGCAATGATTTGACGTACGATTCTGTTGGCTGGATTTTCTCCAGCACTTACAACAACCTCTGTAAGTGCAAAATCAGATCCTTTAAGCCTAAAATTGATGGTTTGTTCTGGATTTGAAGAAATCGGTTTACTTGATGTAGTATATCCCATAGCAGATACAGAAATAGAATCACTGTATTCATCTGTTGTGATTTCATAATAACCATCCATATCTGAGGAAACGCCAGAATTCGTCCCTTCAAAGTACACATCACTAAAGGGCAATCCTTCTTCCGTATCATCATCCAATATCCGTCCAGTAATTGTAATGGATTGACTATGAGCAATAAAAGATATTGACGTAAAAATTATAATCAATAAAAATTTGGGCATTTCTTTCTTTGGATTAACGAAGTAATTGAGGTTTTAATAATTTTTATATAAAAATAGCAAATACATTGCCCATCTTCTTAATTTTTCATCTTTTTAACCTCAAATTATAAATGAAGTTCTTTAATACCTTTACTATAAGAACAGAAGCATCTTATATTTGTTCCAAAAAAGACCAACTGTTATGATAAAAATAGTTTCTTATAATTTAAATGGGATACGTGCTGCCTCAAAAAAAGGCCTAGAAGATTGGATTAAACGTGTGGATATGGACGTCATCTGTTTCCAAGAAGTAAAAGCCAATGAAGATCAATATGATGCCCAATCACTTTTAGATCATGGTTATTATCCTATATGGAATAGTGCAGAAAAGAAAGGATATAGTGGCGTCGCTACCTTTTCTAAAAAAGAACCAGATCATATTGTTATAGGATGCGGAATTGAAAAATATGATCGAGAAGGACGTATTTTGAGGACAGATTTCGGAGATTGGTCTTTATTAAATTGTTATTTCCCCTCAGGCACAAGTGGAGATGAAAGGCAAGGTTTTAAAATGGAATTCCTCGCAGATTTTCAAAAATGGATCAATAAACTAAAGAAAGAAAGATCCAATCTAATTATTGTAGGAGACTATAATATTGCTCATACAGAAAACGATATTCATAACCCTAAAACCAATAAAAATTCGTCTGGATTTAAACCTGAAGAAAGAGAATGGTTAACGGATTGGTTTGAAAATGGCTTTGTTGATGCTTTCAGATTAAAGCATCCTGATAAAACAGAATATAGTTGGTGGAGTTATAGAGCAGCTTCTCGCTCTAAAAATAAAGGATGGAGAATTGATTATCAATCAGTAAGTACTCCATTAAAAGCAAAAATAAAAGATGCTGGACATTATAACGATGCTGTTCATTCTGATCATTGTCCTGTATTTTTAGATATTGACTTAAAATTGTAAAGAAAACATAAAAAAAGGCGAGGTAAACACCTCGCCTTCTCTATTTTGCATATTGTGTTAGGTTTATATACCTAATTCTTGTTTTACTTGACTCGTTACATCATCCGTCTTATTAATGTGTAACATTGCTCCTGCACTTGTATCAAAGATATAATCATAACCATTTTTCTCTCCTACTCTTTTGATCGCATCGTTTACTTTATCAATAATAGGTTGAAATAACTGGCTTTGCTTTTGAGCAAATTCTTGCTGAATCGATCCTTCTAATTTTTGAAGTTCTTGTTGTCTTTTTTGTAAATCAGATTCTTTTTGTTGCTGTTGAATTGGAGAAAGCTTTCCTTCTTGCATTTGCTGCATCGTTTCCATATAGAACGTTTCCATTTGCTTTGCTTTCCCTTCAATCATTTTAGTTTTCTGAGCTTTGAATGCTTCTAACTGACTATTCGCAGCTTTCATTTCAGAAAAATTTGCTAACAATTCGCCTGCATTCAAATGACCTATTTTTTGAGCAAAAGTTTGAGATACTAATGCAAAAACTAAGCATAAAGACAGGATGATTAATTTTGTATATTTCATATTCTAATTGATTTTACAAACAAAGTTAATCCACTTCAGGAAACATTTCATATGTTTAATAAAATATTAACCCTGATCATCTAAAGTTTGCAATAATTAACTTTAATCGTTAAGTCATATTTCAATTCAAGTTAATTCCGTTAATACTTATATCAACAAAACGAACCTTGCTTAAAAATTTCTCATCATATCAACATCAGGCGATCTTTATCATAATACTCTGGATGTTCGGCATGTTAATTTCTGCAGAATTTATCATGTCGGTTTCTATGATCACTATAATTGCTCTTGCCTTATTCCAATGGCAAAATGGTAAATTAAGCTTGAGAATTCAATTGAAAAATAATTTCAAAAACTTCAAACAACAAAAGATTTGGTGGTTAGTGATGATTCCTTTTTTATTGGTATTACTTACAATGCCCTACTCTACTGAAGATTCAACATATTTATTAGAACGTTTAAGAATTAAATTACCCTTTATCGTTCTTCCTTTTGCTTTTTTCTCTATTCCTACTTTCACCAAGAAGCAATATTATTTTATTCATGTCGCTTTTCTTGTCATGGCGACGATAGCCAGTTTATCTGTTTTTTCGAATTACCTTATAAATTATGAATTCATTCAGGAACAATTGGGTAAAGGGCAACATATGCCTACCCCTACCAATCATATTCGCTTTAGCTTAATGATCGCTTATAGTATAATCATAGGATTTTATCTATTCTATAAAAAATATACCATTAAATATGCTTGGACAAAATGGATCTTTTTGGCTTGTGGTCTATTCCTCTTTGTATTTCTTCATATTCTCTCTGTCAGAAGCGGTCTAGCAGTTTTTTATATCACTGCATTTGTCCTATTACTTCGATACATATGGGTTACTAAA
>JAHDFV010000199.1 GCA_020627985.1 Saprospiraceae bacterium | reverse complement strand
ACGCATCAATATTTATATCAACTTGATCCACAAAAATATACCTACGTTCCAGTTTTAGCTAAAGAAAGAGCTAAAGTAGAAGAAGGAGCTGATGGAAAAATTACTATGGATTTCGAAATCAGACCTGAAGCAACTTGGGACGATGGTACTCCAATTACGGCTGAGGATATTATTTTCTCATTGAAAATCATCTTTTCTCCAGAAATTGAAACCGTTGATCGTTTAAAACCTTATTTAGATTATGTTGAAGATATCATAGTAGATAAAGATAATCCTAAAAAATTCAGAATCATTTGTAAGGAACCATATATGAGTGTGGAAACTTCGATTAGTACGAATTTGATTATTATGCCAAGCAATGTGTATGATCCTGATAATATTTTAAGTAAATATTCTTTAAAGGATTTATTAGATGAAAAAAATACGAAGAAAAATGCTAGTGATGCAAGGTTAAAGAAATTTGCAAAAACATTTAATTCTGATAAATTTAAATTTGAAGTACAATCAGGTTCTGGTCCTTATCAATTCAAAAAATGGGATACCAACGAAAGGTTAGTATTAGAAAGAAAAAAGAACTGGTGGGGTGATAAAGTGAAAGAAAATAACCCTTGGTTTAGTGCTGTTCCAGAAGAAGTAGTATATACTACAGTTACAGATTACCAAACTGCTGTTGTTGCTTTGAAAGGACAAAGCTTAGATGCAATGAAAGCAGTTCCCAATAAGCAGTTTGTACAAGACTTAGCTAAAAGTGATGATTTCAAAGGCAAAAATGCTTTATTTACTCCTCCATATTTTGCATATGACTACATTGGTATTAATACTAGAGATCCTCGCTTATCTGATGTAAGAGTTCGAAAAGCCATGGCACATGCTATGAATGTAGAGCAATTGGTTAAAACTGAATTATATGGTTTGGGTTCTCAAATGGTAAACATTATTCACCCGTTATTTGAAGGTCGTTTTAATAATGATATCAAACCATATTCTTTCAATTTAGGAAAAGCTAAGGCATTATTAGCTGAAGCAGGTTGGAAAGATTCTGATGGAAATGGAATTTTAGATAAAGAAATAGATGGTGAGTTAGAAGAATTAAAATTTACGATTAATACCAATAATGGTAATGATAGAAGAAAGTCTTCTGCAATCATTTTCAAAGATGGATTGAAGAAAATTGGAATTGAAATAGATATTAGAATTTTAGAATGGGCTTCTTTCTTGGATAAAACACAGAAAAAAGATTATGATATGTATATCGGTGGTTGGGCAGCATCTCCAGTAGAGTCCGACCCTGCTCAAATTTGGCATACAGATTCATATAAAGATGGTTCGAATTATGTGGGCTTTGGTACTCCTGAATCAGATGCACTAATTGATAGATTAAGAAAGACAGTAGATGATGCAGAACGTTTTGAACGCTATAAAGAATTACAAAAAATGATTCATGATGATGTGCCTTACATCTTCTTAGTCGTTCAAAAAAATAGAGTAGTTATTAATCGTAAATATGAGAATATTTATGGTTCTGGTCTACGATCAGGATTTTTACCGAATGGATTTACTCCAGTTAGTTCTATTACTCAATAATATTATTTACATTAGTTCAGCAATGGAATATTTCCATTGCTGAACTATGATTTTCCGACACTACTCATATGTTTAGATATATACTCAAACGTATACTTATTTTTATTCCAACATTATTGGTGATTTCTTTGGTCATCTTTATGTTAGGTGTTTATGCACCTGGAGATCCAGTTATTAATTTAATGACGGTCACCTCAGGAGGAGAAAATATGGATGATAAAAAAGCAGGAGAAGATGCTTATATCAAAATGTGGAAAAAATTGAATATGGATTTGCCCGTATTTTATTTCTCCATTTCGTCGCAAGCTGAATGCGATACTCTATACAAGATTCACAGAAAAGCGCATCGAGAAACGCTTGGTGCCCTCACTACAGAATTTGGCAATTGGAATGAAATCGATAAGTATTACAAAGGATTACAAACTTTTGAAGATAAAGTTTTAGGTTTTGTTCCAGATTCTGCGAGTACAAAAACTTGGGGTCGGTTAAGAGATAATATTGGCAATCTGTACAATAAAAAAGAACCAAAATCCATAGAAAATACGTTATCAAAGTTAGATGGTTATGTGAATAAAATCAATGATACTTTAAATGTATTAGCACCTGCTTTAGTTAAGTTACAAGGTCAATACAATGATATACTTTCTAATAAATCTACTTGGAAGAAATATGTTCCTTCTTTCAATTGGTATGGTTTTAAAAATAGATACCACAATTGGATAACAAGATTTGCACAGTTTGATTTTGGAATCTCCTATCAAGATAGAAAACCTATTGCGAAAAAAATTGGAGATAACATCTTTTGGACAATGCTGATTAGTATAATTTCTATTATATTAACATACATTTTTGCTGTTCCATTAGGAGTATTTTCTGCCATTAAAAAAGGAACAACTGCTGATAGTCTTACAACTACATTCTTGTTCATTTTATATTCCTTACCTAATTTTTGGATAGCAACCCTATTAATTATCTTTTTATGTAATCCTGAATATTTAGATTGGTTTCCAGCCTTTGGAATTGGTACTGCAGAAGCTGAAGGGAAATCAATGCTTGCTTCTTTAGGTATAAGAATACATCATTTAATTTTGCCATTATTTTGTTGGACATATGGCTCATTAGCATTTTTATCTCGTCAAATGAGAGGAGGGATGTTAGGTATCCTAAGACAAGATTATATTCGTACAGCAAGAGCCAAAGGATTACCTGAAAATAAAGTGATTTGGAAACATGCATTTAGAAATTCTTTACTACCAGTCATTACGATATTTGCAAATATATTTCCATTAATGATTTCTGGATCAGTAATCATAGAGGTGATATTTACCATTCCAGGAATGGGAAGAATGTTAGTAGACGCTATGGTTGCTCAGGACTTTCCAGTAGTATTTACTATTGTTATGATGGTTGCAGTTTTAACAATGATTGGTTATTTAATTGCAGATATTTTATATGCATTTGTTGATCCTAGGATTACCTATAATAGTAAAAAATAATTTTAAATAACGGTACTCGATTACTTAAGAAAACCGATAAAAGAAGATCATGTTATTTAAAAAGAAAGATAAACAAAACGAAATCGAAAATAAAGAAGCTCCACAAAGTTATTGGGCTTATGTAAAGCGCCAATTTCGAAAGAATAAGAGAGCTTTATATTCACTTTATATTATATTATTCTTAGCAGTCATTGCCATTTTTGCTGATTTCATTTCTAATGATAAACCTTTAGTTTGTAAATATGAAGGCAATACCTACTTCCCCGTTTTTAGAGAATATGGTGTAAAAACAGGTATAATGAAGTGGAATGAAAAACTAGTCAATGCTGAATGGTATGATTTAGATTATGATTGGGCAGTTTGGACGCCTATTCCTTATAAAAATACCACAATAGATTATAAAAATGCTCCATTTATTGGTCCATTTGAAAAACAAGATATTAAATCAGCTAGATGGCGTCATTTATTGGGAACCAATAAATTAGGTAATGATGTAATGGCTTGTATGATACATGGAACCCGAATAGCGTTTCTGGTTGGTATTGTATCTATGGGTATTGCTTTTATCATTGGAATTTTCTTTGGTGCGGTGGCAGGATTTTTTGGAGATGACCAATTAAAATTATCAAGAGCCAGAGTGATTTTAAATATACTTGCATTTCCTTTAGCTGTATTTTATTTTGGAGTCTTTTTCAATTCCTCTATTTGGCTAGCAGTAATTGCCTTTATAGCAGTATTTATTCTAGCCAACTTACTTGGAAAAGTTTTAGAATTTGTTCCGTTCATTAAAGAGAAAATGAATGTTCCAATTGACTTAGTTATTACTCGATTTATAGAAATAGTCGTTTCTGTACCCGTTTTGATTTTAGTATTGTCTGTAGTAGCAGTTTTTCCTCCTTCTATCTTTCTTGTAATGGGTGTAATTGGATTAGTTAGATGGACAGGAATTGCTAGATTTATCAGAGCAGAATTATTAAGAGTACGAAGTCTAGAATATGTAGAAGCTGCTTATGCTTTAGGGTATCCAAGATGGAGAATTTTATTAAAACACGCTATTCCAAATGCTTTAGCACCAGTTTTTATTGCTGTTGCTTTTGGTATTGCAGCAGCAATTTTAATTGAATCTTTTTTATCCTTTTTAGGCTTTGGAATTCCAATAGAATTAAATACTTGGGGACAATTATTAACGCAATCTCGACAGGCACCAGAAGCTTGGTGGTTGGCGATATTCCCAGGGTTTGCTATTTTTATCACCGTTACATTATTCAATTTAATTGGTGAAGGATTAACAGATGCTATTGATCCTAGATTGAAACAATAATTATTCTTTATGAGATCAAAAAAAGCCCATTCTAATATTAAGAATGGGCTTTTTTTATATCTGTTTTTGATTACATCCCTTTTGGAAATAAACCAGATTTTGATTTCTTCTTTTTGAAATTTCCTTTCTTATCTGCTTTCACATGAGCCTTATCATTAATGGCGCATCCTGTCTTTTTAGTACATGAATAAGATGTCAAAACAAAGGCAGAAAGCATAAAAAGGATAGAAAATCTAAGTAATTTCTTTTTCATTTCAAGAAAATTTAATGAATGAGAGGCTAAGTTAACAGTAAAATTGATAAAAAACAAAGCACAAAAACTCTAAATATTGCTGAAAACCCTATAAATACTAGATTTCAGTAACATTTAAGTACTAAAAAATTTGATTTATCATATGTTACCCACTATTTTTGCCCCACTAGTTCTAATAAATAATTAAAACCTAAATCATGAACAAGGGAGATTTAATCAATACTATTGCAGAAGAAGCAGATTTATCAAAAGCTAAAGCTGGTGAAGCATTAGACGCAGTTCTTAACGCTATCACTGGAGCTCTTAAATCAGGAGATAAAGTATCTTTAATTGGATTTGGAACATTTTCTGTTTCAACTAGAGTTGCTCGTCAAGGACACAATCCTGCAACGGGTAAGAAGATTCAAATTGCTGCAAAGAATGTATGCAAATTTAAGCCTGGTGCTAAATTAAAAGAAGAAATAGAATAAACATTATAATTCTATCGAATCAAAAATTAAGCGGCACTTGGAATATTATCCTAGTGCCGCTTTTTATTTAAACAACGATCATGAATAAAGTAAGAGTCGATAAATGGTTATGGAGTGTAAGGATTTTTAAATCTAGAACTATGGCGACTGATGCCTGTAAAGGAAATAAAGTAAGCATAGGTGAAGATAGACTTAAGCCCTCATCTTTAATTTCTGAAGGAGATATTTTAGAAGTAAAAAAGGATGGCTATAATTTTATATATCAAGTAGAAAAAATAATTCAAAAAAGAGTGGGTTTTGAATTAGCTGTTGAATGTTATAAGAATTTAACACCAGAAGATGAGTTAAATAAATTTAAAGATTGGTATATCGGAAAAGCAGCTTCTGAGAAAAGAGAAAAAGGAACAGGTAGACCGACCAAAAGAGATCGAAGAAATTTAGATCTTTTTAAAGATGATTATGATGAATAAAGAGAAATAAATTAATAAAAAGACTTGAATAAGTTCTTCTAATTTCATTCCTTTTAATACTTCTTTTTATCTTGCACTCCCAAAGAAAATACTCGATATTTCTTTTCTTACTTACCAAATCATTTTACAAGTGAAAGCGAATAAAAAATTAAGTCTAAGAGCTGCTGATAATATCAGAATCTTAGCAGCCTCAATGGTTGAAAAAGCAAAGTCAGGACATCCAGGTGGCCCTATGGGTGGAGCAGACTTTATCCATGTTTTATATTCTGAATTCATGGATTACGATCCATCTGAAATGGATTGGTTTGCAAGAGATCGTTTTTATTTAGATCCAGGACATATGTCTGCCATGCTTTATGGCGTACAAACATTATTGGGAAATTATTCACTCAATGAAATTAAAGCATTTAGACAATGGGGGAGCCCAACACCTGGTCACCCTGAAGTGGATAAATTAAGAGGAATAGAAAATACATCTGGACCATTAGGTTTAGGTCATGCTTTTGGGATAGGTTCAGCTATTGCTGAACGCTTTTTAGCAGATAGATTCGGGGAAGTTGTTGAGCATAAAACATATATCTATATTTCAGATGGAGGGGTGCAAGAAGAGATTTCGCAAGGAGCGGGTAGAATTGCAGGATATCTGGGCTTAGGGCAAATTGTAATGTTCTATGACGCGAATGATATCCAATTATCTACAGAAGTAGATGTCGTAACTTCTGAAGATACAGCTAAAAAATATGAGGCCTGGGGTTGGCATGTTATAACTATAGTTGGTAATGATCATGATGCCATTAGAAAAGCGATAAAAGAAGGAAATAAAGAAACAAAGAAACCAACCTTAATTATTGGTAAAACCATCATGGGGAAAGGGGTCGCCAAAGAAGATGGTTCTTTATATGAAGGAGAAGTAGAATTACATGGTAAACCATTAAGTAAGTCTGCCGCTTCTTTTGATCAGACCATTAGTAATTTAGGAGGAGATCCTAAAAACCCTTTTAAAGTTTTTCCTGATGTAAAAGAGTTTTATAAAAAAGTAATTGCTGAGAAAAAAGCAAAAGCGAAAAATAGAAAAACTCAATTTAAAGCTTGGGAAAAGAAAAATAAAACAAAAGCTGCAAAATTAAAGCATTTCTTATCGGGAGATTTACCTGAAATTGATTGGAAAGCCATCGAACAACAATCGAATGCTGCAACCAGAAATGCTTCAGCAAATGTAATGTCATATTTAGCAGGGAAAGTTGAAAATTTAGTGATTTCTTCAGCTGATTTATGTAATTCTGATAAAACAGAAGCATATTTAAAGAAAACAACTGAATTTAAAAGAGGTGATTTTTCTGGACATTTTCTTCAGGCTGGCGTAGCTGAATTGAGTATGTCTGCCATTATGATTGGAATGGGTTTGCATGGTGGAATTATTCCAGCATGTGCTACATTTTTCTCCTTTTCAGATTATCAAAAACCAGCTATTCGTGTAGCTGCTTTAATGGAGCAACCAACTATTTTTATTTGGACACATGATGCATTTAGAGTAGGAGAGGATGGACCCACACATCAACCAGTTGAGCAAGAAGCACAAATTCGTTTATTAGAAAAATTACAAAATCATTCTCATAAAAATAGCTTTTTAGCTTTACGACCTGCAGACGGGTACGAAACGACTATTTCTTGGAAAATGGCATTAG
>JAHDFV010000198.1 GCA_020627985.1 Saprospiraceae bacterium | reverse complement strand
GCGACCTCTTGACTGCCAGTCAAACGCTCTAGCCAACTGAGCTAATCCCCCATTTTTATGCTAACAAAGGTAAAAATAAAGATAAAACTATAATTTCAACCATAAGTAAGGATATCGAACACTAAGAAAAACTAAAACATATATTTTATGGCTAAAAATGGCTAAATACTATACATTTCCAATAAAATGAGTTATCTTTGCCGAGCAAAATTAGCAAGTTCTTAAAGTAATGGATGTATTAAAACAATTTTCAATCCCTTTAAGAGGGTTAGGGAACAATTTGCATCAGTTTGAATTTCAAATAGATAGCAGTTTTTTTTCTTGTTTTGAAGATAGTATTATACAGGATGGATCATTTAAAATTCATCTGGAATTGGATAAGCGAACAGATGTTTTAGAATTTATTTTCCATATTGAAGGAAGTTATAAAACAGATTGTGATCGTTGTTTAGCAGCCATAAATTTACCCGTAATTGGAAAACATTCGATTTTAGGTAAATATAGTGAGTTAGAAAACGAAGAAGCTGAAGTCATTTATGTACATCCTCAAGCACATGAAATAAATGTTTCCAAATACATTTACGAATTTGTCAGTTTATCTATACCTTTGATCCAATCGTATGATTGCCAAGCGGAAAAAGAACCACCTTGTGATCCTTCTATGCTTGAATATTTAGAAGATGAAATCGAAGAAGAAGAAAATGAAATACCATCTAACAATCCGTTTATTGACGCATTGAAAGATTTGAATAAAGAGAATTAATTAAAGACATAAATTAAATAAATATATAATGGCACATCCTAAGAGTAGAATATCGAAGCAAAGAAAAAGGAAACGTCGTACACACAAGAAGATTACGCCTGTACAAGTAAACGTTTGTAAAGAAACTGGGGAACCACATTTACGCCACCGTACTTATGAAGTAGAAGGTGCTACTTACTATAAAGGTAAAGTATTGATCCCTGCATTAGAAGACGGAGAAGAGTAAATTTTATTCTAGAAATACTTTATAAATCGTAAAAGCCCTGATTGTTATACAACAGGGCTTTTAGTGTTTCTATTATATACCATCATTTTATGAAAAAAATATTCCCATATCTTTTTTTTTCTCCTCTATTAGCCATTTTCCTTTTAGTCTTTCTAATCATCATTTTACCTGAAAGTATAGAACAAAAGTTTCAAGGATTTTTACAATTTTTATTGGTTTTTGGTTTAGGTGGAGTTGTTCTATTACTCCTTTCGATGATATTATACGGCCTTTGGAATCTAATTTTTCGAAAAACAACTTCTAAAAATGCTAGTATTCTAGATAATTTTGATTCAACTTTTTCTGTAGGAGAATATAATAAAGGATTTCAAATTTTATATCCAATTATTTTAAAAGATAAACTAGATGATTTTCTTGAAATTAAAAATAAGATACATTCTTCTCCTTCTTTGTTTAAACAATTTCAAGGGCTATATGATTCTTTAGATTTTGAATATTCAACCTATCTATCTTTCAACTCTGATTCTTCATTTTTTTTAGAATTTGCATATAAAGAAAAAAAATATTACCATTTACAGATGATGATATTATTGGTTTAGACAATTATTTGATTTATAACTTTTTAAAAGAACACCATCAAATTAATATCCCAGATTTTACAGATTTTCTAGATTCCATTTTTCAAGAAGAACCATTTATTCAAATTGAAAAACAATTGATCCAATTGCAAAATTATTTAACTAAAAAATCTGCGGATTCGATTTATATTTTTAATGAAAACGAATATTATTATTTATTCGTAGCACCTTCGAAATTAGGAGAAAAATTGTACCAGATAAAAGCTCAAAAGTTTTGGGACTATCAAAAAGAAGTGATTTAAGAACATAATGTTAATTCCTTTGCAAGTCATTGAAACACAATATTTCAGCTTTTTATCGATCCATAGCTATCCCGATAGCTATCGGGAATGAATCTCAAAAAGAGCTTTATCTTGTATTACAAGCACTTACAAATCATTTTAACATTAGTTTTTAAATCACTTCAAAATTAAAATTGAATTCTATGGCAGTGATTTTTTTTATTTACATTTGCCCAATAATAAATAATTTAATATGAAAAAAATACATAATACCAAGAATGCTCCAGCGCCTGTTGGTCCCTATAATCAAGCCATTGAGTACAATGGTGTTTTATATGGTTCAGGTCAAATCGCATTGAATCCTGCTACAGGGGAATTGGTCATGGATACTATTGAAGCTGAAACGAAGCAAGTCATGGAAAATATAAAAGCCATGCTTGAAAATGCGGGCACCAATTTTGAAAAAGTATTAAAATGTTCTGTTTTTGTTTCTGATATGGGGAACTATAGTCGGATCAATACGGTTTATGCATCATACTTTAATGAAGATACTGCTCCTGCTAGAGAACTGGTTGAAGTAGCCAATTTGCCTAAGTATGTAAATGTTGAAATTTCTGTTATTGCTGCTCTATAAAAGCGATTAAAATAATAAATCATGAGTGATCAAAAGAAAAATGTTTTGTCTTGTATTCAACCTACAGGAGATATTCATTTAGGTAATTATTTAGGTGCAATAAAGAATTGGGTCGATTTACAGGAAGACTATAATTGTACTTATGGTGTTGTTGATTATCATTCTATGACTATGCCTTATAAAGCTAAAAATCTAAGAGAAAATACTTGGAAAATGGCTTTACAGTTATTAGCATGTGGTATTCAACCTGAAAATTTATTTATTCAATCTTTAATTCCCGAACACTCAGAACTGTGTTGGATTTTAGGTAACCTTTGCTCTTTTGGTCGATTAAATTTAATGACTCAATTTAAAGATAAAACGAGTCAGTTAAAAGAATCAGATAAAGATGCTTTTGTTTCCGGCGGTTTATTTTATTATCCAGTTTTACAAGCAGCAGATATTTTAATTTATCATGCAGATTTTGTTCCAATTGGAAAAGATCAAGTTCAGCATTTAGAATTAAGTAGAGATATTGCTCAACGATTTAATCATCAATTTGATAAAGAATATTTTACACATCCAGAACCTTTATTTACAAAAAATACTAAGATTCTATCCTTAGCTAATCCAGCTAAAAAAATGAGTAAGAGTCTAGGAGAAAAACATTATGTAAATATTTTTGGTGATGAAGCGCGAATTCGAAAGCAGGTTAAATCTGCTGTTACTGATACGGGTGAAAGTGAAGGCATAAGTCCTGGTGTTCAAAATCTTTTTGATTTATTATTAGCTAGTGGAAAAATTGATGATCATACTTCTTTAATGAATGATTTCAATAATGATGCTTTACGTTATTCTGATTTAAAAAATGCTGTTGCTGAAGGTTTAGTTGTTTTATGTAAACCGATGAAAGAACGTTATGATGAAATTAATTTTAATAAAAAAGAATTTAAAAATCGAATTAAAGATTCATCTTCTGATATTCGTAAATCTGCTAAAAAGACGTTAAGGGAAGTAAAAGAGATTGTTGGGATTTTAAATCCTAAGGATTAAATTTTCTTTTTTATTATTAATATTTGAACGGTAATAATTATGTATTGATTTTTACCGTTTTTTTTATTTGCTTTAGTTTCTTTTGGACTTTTTATAAAAGCTTAGAATCAGAGAATAATTTTGATTGTTTGGCGTATTTATTGAATTGTCTTCTCTAAGAAGAGCTAGGATGATAAAAAATTTATTATTGAAGTGATTTCCTTTCTCTGATAATTAATTTTAAGCTTTAAAAAAAGAAATAGTATAACGAAAAGAATAAATATATTAGTTCTATACTACATTTAAAAAGCATAAATAAGTTCTAAAAAAATTTAAATGAAAATTTCTCTTACTCAATCATTATATAGTTTTTTCATCATCTGCTTATTTAACTTATCGTTGAGTGCTCAAATAAATACCCCTAATGGTGCAACAATTCCCTTTGGTTCAAATATAGATTATCCAGGATCAGATATATTACCTACTAATCTTCCTAATACTGGTACATATGGTGCTTCACAAGATGCTGCAGATGCTTATAATCAATGGAAATCTGACTATGTTGAAAGTTGCGGTGGAACACCAGAACAAATACGTGTTAAATTTGATAGTCCATCTGAAACAGTTTCTGAAGGTATTGCTTATGGAATGTTACTCGCTGCTTATGCTGCTGATCAGGCATTATTAGACGGTCTTTGGTCTTATTATAAAGCAAATATGAATGGTAATGGTGTAATGAACTGGAAAATAGGAGGTTGTTCTGGTACAATTGGATCTGGTGGAGCTACAGATGCAGAATTAGATGCTGCTATGGCATTAATTATAGCGAATCACCAATGGCCCGAGACAACCAATCCTCATAATTATTCTGATGATGCTACTAGTTTAATTACTTCCATCAAAGATCATGAGATTCAACCCATTACATCAAATGGACCTTACCAAACTAATAATGGTGATCAATGGGGATTTGGTAATGATTGTAGAAATCCAAGTTATCAAGCTCCTGCTTATTATAAAATGTATGCGCAACACGTACCGTCGCAATCTGCTTTTTGGAATAATGCCGTAATAGCAAGTTATGACTTATTAAATTCAAATGCCCATCCTATTACTGGTCTTGTTAGTAATTGGAGTAATCACAATGGTGTAGCTAATAGTTGCAATGGACCCAATGAATATGGTTGGGATGCCTGTAGAAATCCTTGGAGAATGGGTACAGATGTAGCTTGGTTCTCAGATCCAGATGCAAAAGCAATCTGCAATAAAATAGCAGGATATACACAAGGTATTGGAGCAACAAATATTAAAGGTCCTATGAATCAAGATGGAACAAATGGTTCTTATCATTCACCTACCTTTATTGGTACATTGGGCGTAGGAGTAATGGGGAGTAATTCCTCATATCAAACTTTACTTAATTCGATTTATACTGAAACTGTAGCCGTAACTGATCCATTACCCTATTATTTTGGAAATACCTTAAGATTAATAAGTCTTTTTAATCTAACTGGTAATTTTTGGGCTCCTTCTTTAAATTCTGCTCCTTCAGCTCAAATTATAGCGAGTTCTATTTCAGGATTAGGACCACTTTCCGTCTCTTTTGATGCATCAAATTCATCTGACCCTGAAAATGATAATTTATCTTATTTATGGAATTTTGGAAATGGTAATACTAGTACGAACATTACATCAAATCAGACATATATTTTACCGGGTGTTTATACAGTATCATTGACTGTTGATGATGGAAATGGGAATACAGATACTGAAACAATTTCAATAACTGTTATCGATCCAAACCCAACTCCACCTCATGCAATTTTTACTGCTGATATTGTTTCTGGTGATTATCCATTAACTGTAAATTTTGATGGGTCTTCTTCATATGATGTGAATGCAGATCCTTTGATTTATGATTGGGATTTTGGAGATGGAAATAATAGTTCAGGTGTAAATTCTGCTCATACATTTACAAATCCAGGTATATATCCCGTAGTATTGACTGTTTCAGATGGTACTTTTTCTGATACTTATACTCTAAATATTGAAGCTATCGATTCTCCTCCTATTGCAATATTTACAGCTAATCCAACTGTAGGTTCGCCCACATTAACTGTAGCCGTAGATGGCAGTTCTTCAATAGACCCTAATGGAAGTCCACTACTTTATTCCTGGGATTTTGGAGATGGTACTACTGTTTCAAATGTTACATCTTATAGCCATGAATATGATACGGAAGGAGTTTATATCATAACTTTAACTGTTGAAGATGAAAATGGTAATACAAATACAACATCTGAAAGTATCAATGTTTCTAATAGTATTTGTAATATTCAAATGAGATATAGAACTTCAGATAATGATAACAATAGTGCAAATGATAATCAAGTACGTCCTGAATTCGAATTGGAAAATACAGGAACTGAATCAATTAATTTAAGTGATATTACATTTCGATATTGGTTCAAAACGGAAGGAATACAAAGTCAAAATATTTGGATTGATTATGCAGATGCTGGGAGCAGTAATATTACTTCTCAAGTTGTAGCTATGGCGAATCCAGTAGATGATGCAGATTATTATATTGAATTTGGTTTTACAAGTGCTTCGGGGATTTTAACACCTGGTTCAAAAACAAAAGTAAATACAAGATTTGCTAAAACAGATTGGAGTAATCACAATGAAACAAATGATTACTCATTTAATATGGCTCTTAATTCTTTAAGTCTTTGGGAAAACATAACCGTATATTGTAATTCCTCTTTATCTTATGGAAATGAACCTATTTCAGATATTATTTGTGAAATGCCTTTTAATATTAATGTGAATTTAGGTTTTGATCCTAATAGAGTAAATGTTTCTTGGGATCCTATTCCAAACGCAATTCTTTATCAAATAAGATATAGAAGAGCTTTAACATCTAGTTGGAGTTTTTTATCGACGACTAGTCTTTCTAGATCAATACAAGTTTTAATACAAAATAAAATATATGATTTTAGAATAAGGGCAAAATGTGATGGAGATGTTTGGTCTGATTTAACGCCGATTGATAAGTTTAGAACTGTACAATGTAAATCTCCTACAAATTTAAGTACAATCCAATTAAATAATAATAAAGTCAGATTAGAATGGGACCATTATAATTATGCTGATAAATATCAAATATTTTTTAGAGAAGCAGGAAGTACAGATAATTGGAGTAAAATGGTTACCTATTATCAAGGAATGAATTTTAGAGTCTTAAATAATTTAATACCTGGTAAAACTTACGAATATAAAGTTAGATCTTGGTGTGAAGTTTCCTACGGACCTTTTTCATCAGTTAATACATTTACAAATAATCTTTTAAAAGAAGTAATAACAAATTCTAACGATTTTATTATTTCTCCTAATCCAGTAGAAAGCAATTTAAACATTAGTATAAAGGATGAAGATTCTATTCAAGCAGATATTAATATTTATACTGTAAATGGTATTCTAATTTATTCTCAGAAAATAAGAACTTTAATTGAAAATTCTAATTTAAATATTGATGTTTCTTTTTTAGAAAAGGGTATTTATATTATTCAGTACAAAAATGATTCTAATCAATTAATGGATAAATTTATAAAAATATAAAACATAAAAAGACCTAAGTAATATTACCTAGGTCTTTTTATATTTATTCGGAACGGTTTTATTTCTAGAAAGCTCTTACAATTTTGAATGAATTATGTAATTAAAAAGTATTTATTTTCTTCCAAAATCCGCTGGTATTTCTCCCCATATTTTTGTTTCCCATTTGACTA
>JAHDFV010000197.1 GCA_020627985.1 Saprospiraceae bacterium | reverse complement strand
TGGATTTCTAAACTGAAAATTATCAAAAAAAAGTAATCTTTTAATCTTTACGAAAAGTTTTTTAGGATGATTTAACGTAAATATTACAATTTGAGGGATTTCGTAATTTTTTACTAAAAGTCTGAAGTAAAGTGAAATCCAACTTTTGGATAGGTTTCTTGCATTGTTTTGAGTTGCCAAGCTGATTCAGCAAGGAATACTAAGTTTCCATCTTTATCTTTAGCTAAGTCTCTTTTTCTCCGTTGTGTGAATTCTTTAAACTCAGTATCATTTTCAGAAGTTAACCAACAAGCCTTATGTAAATGAAGTGGTTCATAAGTGCATTTAGCAGAATATTCGTGTTCTAATCTATATTGAATTACGTCAAATTGTAAAGCACCAACTGTACCTATAATGATGGTTCCTCCAAATTCTTTGGTAAACATTTGCGCTACACCTTCATCCATTAATTGAGATAGACCTTTGGCTAATTGCTTAGATTTCATGGGGTCAGCATTGTGTACAATTCTAAACATTTCTGGTGAAAAGCTAGGGATTCCTTTAAACGTAACTTTTTCTCCTTCTGTAAGGGCATCTCCTATTTTAAAGTTTCCTGAATCATATAAACCTACAATATCACCTGGGAAAGCACTCTCTACGATTTCTTTTTTGGATGCCATAAAGGTTGTGGGGTTAGAAAATTTCATTTTCTTATTATTTCTAACATGTAGGTAGTTTGTGTTTCTTTTAAATTCACCAGAACAGACCCTAAGAAAAGCAATTCTATCTCTATGTTTCGGATCCATGTTTGCGTGAATTTTAAATACGAATCCAGATAGTTTATTTTCATCAGGTTGAATAATTCGTTCTTCTGTCTGTCTAGCAAGCGGTTTAGGAGCTATTTCTACGAAACAATCTAAAAGTTCTTTGACACCAAAGTTATTAATGGCAGATCCGAAAAATACAGGATTAAGTTCTCCATTTAGATAGGCTTCTTTATCGAATGCAGGATAAATTTCCTGTATCATATTGACTTCTTCTCTTAATTCTTCTGCGGCGCTTTCTCCAATATGGTTGATTAATTCTGGATCGTCTAAATTGGTGAATTCTATAATATCTTCTTGTTTTCCATGAGGATTGAACAAGACTAGTTTTTTTTCATAAATGTTGTATACACCTTTAAATCGTTGCCCCATTCCTATTGGCCAACTGAGTGGACAAGCTTTTAAATTAATTTTTTGTTCTACTTCATCCAACAAGTCAAAGCCATCTTTTCCTTCTCGGTCTAATTTATTAATAAAAACGATCATGGGTGTTTCCCTCATCTTACAGACTTCCACTAATTTTTCAGTTTGAGGCTCTACACCTTTTGCAACATCGATTACGACAATAGCACTATCTACTGCCGTAAGCGTACGATAGGTATCTTCTTGGAAATCTTTGTGACCAGGAGTATCCAGTATATTTATTTGTTTATCCCGATATAAAAAACCCATTACAGAAGTGGCAACTGAGATTCCTCTTTGTCTCTCAATATCCATGAAATCAGAAGTGGCAGATTTCTTAATTTTATTGGATTTTACTGCTCCAGCTACTTGTATAGCACCTCCAAACAGTAATAGTTTTTCAGTAAGTGTTGTTTTTCCTGCATCGGGGTGACTTACAATTCCAAATGTTCTTCTCTTGTTAATCTCTTCTACTAAAGTCATAGGTGTGTAGTCTAATTTGCCGCAAAGGTAAATTATTCCTAAATACTAAAAGTAAAAGAGAAGGATTAAAATTCGTATAAAATTATTTGCTAATTGCTAGGAAATGCTTTTTGGTATTTTTCGATCGCATCTTTACCCAGTTCTTTCATTTTGGTTTGGTATGCAGCACTTTCATAAGAAATCAATACATTTCCTTTATGATCTAGATACATTAAAGTAGGATAATTGCTTATGCTATAAATGGTAGCAATATTAAGACCATTGCCTTTTTCACAATCTACTTTGTAACTTATGAAATTTTCATTATAGAAAGATGCAACGGTAGGATCTGTAAAAACATCTTGATCCATTAATTTGCAAGGTGTGCACCAGGTTGTATAAAAATCAATAAAAACAGGTTTGTTTTCTTTTTCTGCTTTATCTAATACTTTGGATAAGCTAGAAGATTTCATGAAGTTGAAATTAGCTTTAATTACATTATTTGTAGTTGTGTTTTTAGTGTTTTTACAACTAGAACAAAGTAAAATTATAATGGTTAATATAGATATAAGTATTCTCAAAATTTAGATTGTTTTTATACTAACGTATTTTCAAAGGTAACTGACATATAAGTGGTAACAAATTTTTATCCAAAGTGATTTTTTTATCATAAATATTTAGTTTTCATTTATGTTTTGATGATTGAAAGACATAGATGTTATAAATATTGATAAATGAATATGTAATTTTTGTTGAATGGTTATATTTATTTTATAAACAATTTTATCTGATTTTTATTTCAATTGACGTAATCGCTTTTAAATATTAGCGTTCTTCAATCTTTTATTCTAAAATTTATGAACATGAAAAGAAATTTACTTTTTACAAGCCTATTTATTTTGTTATCTGCATTTTTATTTATGAGCCATAGTGAAGGTAGAGCTGCTGATAAAGGACAAGGGAATACAGGAGCTCCTGGAGATGCCTCATCTACTTGTTCTGCCAATAATTGTCATGGAAGTTCCAGTATTAGTGTAGAGATGAGTATAGAGGTTCGTGATATGAATGGAACAGTTGTGAGTACTGTTAATAAAGGAGAAACCTATAACGTAAAGGTTTCTGTTAATCATACAGGAGGTTCAACTCCAGCTGGATATGGGTTTCAGTTAGTAGCTTTGGATGATGCCAATGTAAGTACGAATTCATTTTCTAATCCAAGTAGTAATACTCAAATTGCTTCAGCTAATAATGGTAGACAATATGCTGAGCAAGATGGTGTATCCAGTACAAATGAATTTACTGTTGATTGGACAGCACCTGCTTCAACTACAAGTACTTCAATTTCATTTTATTCAGCAGGAAATGGTGTAAATGGCAATGGTAATTCTAATGGAGATGGAGGGAATAATACAAGTATTACGCTTAATCTTACAGGCAGTGTATCTACATCTAATCCAATTGCTGAAGAATGGGGGCTGAATATTTTCCCAAATCCTGTTCAAAAGGTATTAAATCTTTCAGTAAAAAATATTGAAAACGCAGAATATCAAGTTTCTATTTTGAATATTATTGGGCAAGAATCGTTCTCTCAAAATATTAATATACAAAATGGTAATGCAATAATTGATGTTGCTCATTTACCTAAAGGACATTATTCTCTTTTGCTTAGAAAGGGGAATGAAAAAGCAGTTACTAAATTTGTTAAGAATTAAATAAGATATACCATTAACTAAAGTTAATAAGGGGTTCAATATTATTTGAACCCCTTGTTTTTATTTATATTGAGGTATGATCAAAAAGATCTTAGGCATACTATTCCTCATTTTTCTACTTTTATTGATTGCTTTAGGCGTTTTTGTTGGGATGAATTATCATTCTGATCATGATCTTTCTATGTTGAAAGATAAGTATAGTATTGCCTCATCTAAATTTATCAATATAAAAGGAATGCCCGTTCATTACTCTGTAGACGGAACTGGTGAAAAGACTTTGTTATTGATTCATGGTACTGCGAGTTCTTTGCATACATGGGATCCTTGGGTAGAAAAGATGAAAGATCAGTTTAGGATTATCCGCTTAGATTTACCCGGTTTTGGTTTAACGGGGCCTAATCCTCAAAAGAGATATGATCGTATATTTTATCTTATTTTCTTAGAAACATTTATTGATAAGTTGGGTCTTGAAAAAATACATATTGCAGGTAATTCTTTTGGAGGTTATCTAGCTTGGAATTATACCTTAAATCATCCTTTTAAAGTAGATAAATTGATCTTATTGAATTCAAGTGGATATCCTAGGAATGATGAAACAATTCCATTAGGATTTAAATTAGCAAAAGATGAAACCGTTGGTCCTTGGATTGAAAAGATCACTCCTCGTTTTTTAATCCATAAAACTGTCAAAGATTCATATGAGAATGATGAGTTAATCTCAGATGAGCTTGTTGATCGCTATTTTGATTTATTATTAAGGGAGGGAAATAGAGAAGCATTAATGCTTAAAATGCAACACATCAAATTAGATAATTGGAGGAAAATTAAAAAGATTAAAAACCCAACTTTAATAATGTGGGGCGATCAAGATCGAGTAGTACCACCTGAGCATGCTTATCGATTTCATAAAGATATTAAAGGATCCGAGTTTATTATGTATGAAAAAATTGGGCATCTTCCTATGGAAGAAAATGCCCAAAATTCAGCTAATGATGCTTTAGAGTTCTTAAATTCAAATTTTGCATCAAGACAATAAATCTATTTGCCTATTCTTATCTAATGAATAATATTGACTTTTAGTATCGCTCGATTATTTATTCTTACAAAGTACATTCCGTTCACCCAATCAGAAGTATCTAAATATTTTCGACCACCACTTAATCGCATAGGAGAAATCATTTGCCTTCCTAAGATATCAACTACATCCATGTCTATATAAATACCTGCATCCCATTCTATGGTTATCATTTTGCTAGCAGGGTTAGGATAAACATTTAAACTGTACATGTCAATTAGATCATTTGTTGGAAGGATGATATCACAAAATGTACTATCTGGGTTTAATTCTAACCAACCTTTTTGACTGACATCTTTTCCATCAAATGCTTCATAATCTGTTGGAATTCTTTGAACTCTAAATGTAAGGTTGTTATTGATGTCTAATGTATCTCCCTGATTTGCAAAAGCACCTCCATTAATTGGAACCTTGTATTCCCAAACGATTTCATCTTCAGGTGTCATTTCAAATAAATAACCATATCGACCTACATCAACTAAACGATTTCCATTGGGTAACATTTGAAAACTGGATAAACCTGTAGAATGCATTAATGAAGAGTCTATAGGATGTACACCTGTATAATCAAAATTGGAAGGTCCAAATGTAGTGCCATCAAAAGGATATGAAAACTTATACATATCAAAATCAGCATCTAAAATATTAATGGTCGAGAAGTCTTCTCCAACTCGGTTATTAAAAACACCAATTTTATTAAAATTAGGATCAAAAGGAGGTAAAAATTCATTTATGAAGTGTCCATCATGTGGATAAAATAATTTTTGATCTTCAACCGTTCCCGATTTGTATGCTAAAGGATTTCCCCAACGATATAATAAATCTCCACCATGTAAACCACTTCCACCTGTAGAACCAGCAGCTTGAGCGGTAGTTGTTGTATGATCTATTATCCAAACTTCATTAAATCTAGGAACTGTTAATATTAATAAATCATTAATATGATCCCAGTCTAAAGCGTTTGCATGCATCCAATCTGGATGACCATCACCAAAATCATAATTAATGTCTATTTTTTGTGGATTATCAGAAACAGATCCAAAATTATCTCTGTTTGCATCGATATCTTGCACTAAATGATCCCAAGCATGCCATTCCCAAATAATTTGATTTGTAGCGGGTTCAATTTCTATGATGTGATCTGGCCACATTTTATCTTGAGCTGTTGTTGTTGTGTCTCTTCCTGCTTCCCAGGCTTCTTGCTCTGTTTTTAATTCCCAAGCAATCATAGCTATAGAAAAAATTCCATTTTTCTCAATAATTGTAAAGTCGTGATGTAGTCTTTTTTGAGCATCATTTAATGTATAAGACCATTCTAAGTTATTGTCCCAATCTCTAATTTCAATTGTAGCTCCACCACCACCAGCCCAGATAGGGTTACCTGCAATAGAGGCAGGTCTTAATGATTTTACAATTCGACCATCATCTAATAAATAAACCATATTACCTGGTCGAGTATCAGGGTCTCCTTCCCAAGTGTGCACTATTTCACCACACATGTCTATTAAATAAACATTAGGCTGATTGTGTGGATAAATTAAATTATAACCATCAAAAGCTTGAGAAGGATTGTAACTTAAAAGACCGACAGTATTTTGAGCAAAAAGAAAAAGGGGGAATAAAATAATAAGAAAGATTTGTAAAATTTGCTTCATGGTTATTATTTAATTATAAAAATTGATAGTAAAGATCATTAAATTATTGCTATTTAAAAACTTAAATTGCTTAATATTTTAGCTTGTTTTAGACAAATTCTTAATTGATCTAATTCCATTTAGAATTAAAAAATTCGTTTTAATTTTTTTAAAAGCTTTAGCAATTTAAGATCAAAACTTTTGTTGACATGAAAGTATCTGCCGTTGATACTGATCCAATCATTTTCTCTTTTTAATCCTTGCAGATTTTCAAAATGAACTCCAAATGCTTTATTGAAATGCGCTTTCCAATATAGCCCATTTTCTGTTATGGCAAAACCTTCTTTACAGGAACCAAATACGGTTTGATCACATAGAAGAAAAACTGTTTCTTTTTTTTCAGCAAAAAGAAAGGATTGTATTGCGTTTTTGATTTTATCTTCAGGGACTGAGAAAAAATCGAGGTAAAATTTTTCATTTTTTTCTGCCTCTATATCAAGATAGTCAAAGATCATTTCTTCAACTTTTACATTAGTTTTGTTTGCGGTATCGTACTTAAGAATTTTTTCTGGTAGTGCTATTTCATTTAGATGTTTTGCGTGGATAATAATAAAATGATCTAAAAGACTATTAAAATTTCGATCCATTAATGCATCAATCTCAGGAAGAACCGTGCTGTCTTGATTGCAATGGATAGAATAAACTTCTTCTGCAATTTGATTTGATTTAAGATCAAATTTTTTATCGAAATTAGAATCATAATAGGCAGATACATATTCGCTATATCTTTTAGGATCATGTTCTTCTTCTAATCTCTTTTTTAAACTAGAAAAGAAATAACTACTGATTTGATCGGGTAAACTAGAAACTTCATCAAATTTTAATGGATATTTAGGTTTATAGTTGCTATCTGAGTAGTTGTGATTGGCAGATAATGCGCAACCACAATGATTACAAAATTTTGCATCACCATAATTTTGAGTTTCACAACTCGGACAATCAATCGGTTGCCCGATGACTTTTTCGCCACAAGCATGACAAAAACGTGCAGATTTATTTAGTGTAGTTTGGCAACTAGAACATCTCATAGAATAGTGATATGCGTAATGAATTAAAGATAAAGTTATCTATATTGAAGTGATTTAAGAACATAATGTTAATTCTTTTGCAAGTCATTGAAACACAATATTTCAGCTTTTTATCGATCCATAGCTATCCC
>JAHDFV010000196.1 GCA_020627985.1 Saprospiraceae bacterium | reverse complement strand
ATCTTTATCATCTTTAACAATCAATAATTTTCCTTCTTCCTGATTTAAAAAGCTAAGGTTCGAATGAATATTTATTTCTGGTGACTTACATGAACCTATAAATATTATTAAACTTAAAATAATCAAATATTGAATTCTATCCCCTAAGAATTCGAATACTGAATAAACATTGTTTAACTTACCTTTCATATTTTTTATCATGGTTCAATTTTATGAAAATTATAAAAGAACACTTTAGTTTAAATTTGTTGCAACTTAGTACACTATTTATATTAAGTAGTATTCTTGTATTGGTTTCCTGTAATAAAAATGAAATTCACAATACAAAAGATAAAAATCAAAATCCAGCCCAAAAAGAAAAAACGAATATCGTTATTTTTTACGTGGATGATTTGGGATATCAATTACCTTGTTATGGAGATAGTTTAATCTCAACGCCTAACATTTCGCAGATTGCTCGAAGTGGCGTTTTATTTGAACAAGGATATTCTGCTTCTTGTGTTTGTAGTCCAAGTAGAGCTGCGTTATTAACAGGACAATATCCCGCAAGAACTGGATATGATGCAAATACTCGAAATCCTTCAGAAGCCTTAAATACATCTTTTACCATTGCTTCGCATTTAAAAGAGAATGGTTATAAAACAGGTATCATTGGAAAGTGGCATTTAGGACATTTTACTCCAGAACAATTGCCTTTACATAAAGGATTCGATTATTTTCATGGGAATAGTGGTAATATCGCAAATAAAAAACATAAATATTATCATCAAAATGATCCAATTCCTCAAATAAAAGATCATCCTGCTACTTCAATTTATTGGGCAAATCAAGCAAATTCTTTTATTGATCTACATAAAGAAAATCCATTTTTCCTTTTTCTTTCTTTTAGTTCTATGCATCGACCATGGTCGACTACAACTCCGCTTCAAGAAAAAACAAATCATATTTCAGATCCTAAAAAAAAGAAGTTTGCAGCTTCATTATATGAGTTAGATTTAGCTATAGGACAAGTATTACAACAATTAAAAAAAGAAGGAATTGAAGAAAATACATTAATCTTTTTTTTAAGTGATCATGGTTCCAATCCTCTAAATAACAGTCCATTAAAAGGTGGGAAATGGAATTTATTTGAAGGAGGAATTCGGGTTCCATTCCTTATGCAATGGAAAGGAAAAATAAAAGAAAATCAACGCATTCAAACTCCTATTAGCCAATTAGATATTTTTCCTACCATTCAAAATATTATAGAAAAAACTATAGATTTAAATGTGCAACATTCTTTAGATGGAAAAGACTTAATGCCTTTAATTAACGGGTCAAATTCTGGTGAATTTCATTCTTATTTGTATTGGCGTTTTGGTACTCAATATGCAATAAGACAAGGAGATTGGAAATTAATTCAAGCATATTCCGATTTGGATCAACCTGCCCTTTATGATTTAAAAAATGATCCAAATGAAGAGCAAGATGTTTTTTCTCAAAATAGAGAAATCGCTAATCATTTGACAAAAGAATATGAAAAATGGTCATCAAAAATGAAGCTTCCAAGATGGGAAGATAAAAGGTGGATAAGGAATTCTAATCAAAATCAATAAAATTAAAAATCCGCATTAATAATTAATGCGGATTTTTAATTTTATTGATACAAAGAAAAGTCTTTCATATATTCATTAATTTCAGATCGAACTTTAAGAATAATAGATTCATCTTCATGGTTCATCAAAACTTCATCAATCCAATCTACAATTTTTTCACAATCTGCTTCTTTCATTCCTCTAGTTGTAATCGCAGCGGTACCAATTCTTATACCTGAAGTTACAAAAGGGGATTGTGTATCAAAAGGAACCATGTTTTTATTTACTGTAATATCTGCATCCACTAATGCTTTTTCTGCTACTTTCCCTGTGATATTTTTATTTCTTAAATCAATTAGCATTAAATGATTATCTGTTCCTCCAGAAATTATATCATATCCTTTATTCATTAATGCTTTGGTCATGGCCTGTGCATTTTTAATGACTTGCACTCCATAAGTTTTAAATGAAGGGTCTAATGCTTCCCCAAAAGCAACTGCTTTTGCTGCAATCACATGTTCTAAAGGACCTCCTTGCATTCCTGGGAAAACACCAGAATTTAGAATGGCAGACATTTTAATCGGATTTCCTTTCTTTGTTTTTCTTCCCCAAGGATTATCAAAATTTTGCCCCATCATGATTAAACCTCCTCTTGGTCCTCTCAATGTTTTGTGGGTTGTAGTAGTAACAATATGGCAATGTGGCATAGGATCATTTAAAAGACCTGTCGCTATTAAACCAGCTGGATGAGCAATATCTGCTAATAATAAAGCACCTACTTTATCTGCAATTTGTCTAAAGCGGGCATAATCCCAATCTCTTGCATAAGCCGAAGCACCACACACAATTAATTTGGGTTGGACTTCTATTGCTTTTTCTTCCACTTTATCCATGTCAATTAGACCCGAATCTTTTTCTACTCCGTAAAAATGTGGTTGATATACTTTACCTGAATAATTAACTGGAGAACCATGTGATAAATGACCACCATGCGATAAATCAAAACCTAAGATTTTATCTCCTGGTTGTAACACCGCTAAAAATACAGCTGCATTAGCCTGAGCACCAGAATGTGGTTGAACATTAGCATAAGCTGCACCAAATAACTCTTTTACTCGATCTATTGCTAATTGTTCTACCTCATCTACTACTTCGCAACCGCCATAATATCGTTTACCTGGATAACCTTCTGCATATTTATTGGTTAAGCAACTCCCCATAGCCTGCATGACTTCTAGGCTTGTAAAATTTTCTGAAGCTATTAATTCTACTCCTCTTCTTTGACGAGCTAATTCACTACCAATGAGGTTAAAAACAGTTGTATCTTTCATAACAAATAAATGATTCTTCTATTAATGCGGCAAAGGTAGGAAGAAAAGACATTTAGCATGCTGAAATTTCAATTTAGTTTCTGTTATTTTACATCTATCATTAAATAAATTCTTTCTTTCTCAATTCGGATGATTCGATACATTTTAAAAAGGTTGTTGTATGGGGCTGGTGTGATGATTGCCATCGTGATCATCATTTCTTCGATCATATACAATTCAAATGTAGATCCTGCTGAAATGACTTTTGGACAAAGAGCAGATGTTGGCTCTTTAGAAGCGAAGAAAAAAGAATTAGGATTAGATCAACCCTTGTATATTCAACAACTTCATTATTTGAGGGATATCTCCCCTATTTCTTTTTCAAATCCAGCATTGAATAAAAAATATAAGCCTTTAATTTCAATTCCTATCGGCACCAAGGCTTTAGTATTAAAAAAGCCCTTTCTCCGAGCTTCTTATCAAACTGGTGATTCTGTCATTAATATTTTAAAGACTAAAATCCCTAGAACAGCCTTATTGGCTTTCTTTGCTATTTTTATTGCTTCAATCATTGGAATCGTGTTAGGCGTTGTTGCTTCTTTGTTTCACAATACATGGATAGATAATTTTGCAGTTGTAGTATCTGTACTTGGTTATTCTTTACCCAGTTATGTTACAGCAATGGTTTTAGCTCTTGTCTTTGCTTATGCTTTAGGAGACATTACTGGACTAAATATTACAGGAGGATTAACGACTTTAAATGATTCTGGAGATGAAATTTTTGTTTGGAAAAACTTAATACTTCCTGTCATAGCTTTGGGTATTCGCCCTATTGGTATTGTTACCCAGTTAACAAGAAGTGCTATGTTAGATGTTTTAAGTCAGGATTATATTCGAACGGCTAAATCTAAAGGGCTTTCTTTTTTTCAAGTCAATTTTAAGCATGGTTTGCGAAATGCGCTCAATCCAGTTTCGACTTCTATTACGGGTTGGTTTGCTTCCTTAATTGCAGGTGCATTTTTTGTAGAACACGTATTCTCTTATGACGGTTTAGGCTTAGAAACAATTAAGGCATTAGAAACTTATGATATACCTGTAATTCTAGGAGTTGTTTTATTCGTTGCAGGTATTTTTGTGATTATCAATATACTATCCGATATTCTATATGCATTCCTTGATCCTAGAGTTCGTTTGGGGGAATGATTGATTCTTAAATCTTTAATCTCCTTCTGTTCGTAGAAAAAAAGGAAATATACTATTTCATTTTACTAAGTTTATTACTTAAATAAATGAAAAATGTTTTCCACGATATTTTATTTTGAGATTAAATCTTGGTTAAAGAATCCTTTACCCTATATTTTTATTTTATTTTTCTTCAGCATGGCTTTTATATCTATGCTAGGGACTGGTGGTTTTTTCGATCCCCCAAATCATAATACTAATGTTAGAATATTAAACTCACATTTTGAGATTAATTTTATTTTAAAATATTTTTCTAAATTTTTTCTTTTCCTTTTGCCCGCAATAATTGGTGCCAGTTTATATAAAGATACTTCGACTAGAACACATCAAATTTTTTATACTTTTCCTTTATCTAAATGGAAATATTTATTTGCAAAATTTTTAAGTGCATTTATATTTGTTTTAGCTATCATTTTATCTGTAGGTGTAGCATTCATTCTTGGAGAATTTATTCTTGGAACAGAAAATCCTAAGATTAATCCATTTAATCTAGGAGTTTATCTTCAATCGTATGGAATGTTTGTCATACCAAATATGTTTATTTATGGATTACTTACATTTTGTATCGTTGGTTTTACCCGAAAAATTTATGCAGGATTTCTTTTTATAGTTTTATTATTTGTATTTCAATCTATAGCTGAAAATTTATTTGTACAGCAACCTTTTCTTATTGCATTATTAGATCCTTTGGGAGAAAATACTCTTTTATTTGAAACCAAGGACTGGACTATTCAGGATAAAAATACGCTTAGTCTACCTTTGTATAATATTGTATTATATAATCGAATATTTTGGTTAAGTATTTCTATTTTATTTTCATCTGCTTTTTATTACCTCTTCAAATTCCATTATCAAGAATTTCAAGTTCCTTTTCTTGGTTCTTCGAAAAAGGTAAAAAAACAGGTTAAGAATAAAAATATTGGATTTAGAAAATTTGATTATAATTCCATAAATTTTACACCTAACTTATTCGGAAAAATTAAAAAAGTTTTCACTCTAGCTTATTTTGATTTTTCACAAATAATTAAAAGTAGAGGTTTTCAATTTCTTTCTTTTTTTGGAGTTTTAGCTGTTTATTTCTTTTTAAAAAAAATTACAAATACCGGAGAATTCA
Source organism: Saprospiraceae bacterium (assembly GCA_020627985.1). Lineage (GTDB taxonomy): Bacteria > Bacteroidota > Bacteroidia > Chitinophagales > Saprospiraceae > JAHDCE01. The sequence goes on along the minus strand of JAHDFV010000196.1, from coordinate 2,071 downwards.
CCTTATATCCTGTAACAAAGATTGTTTTATCCGTACCCATGTTCTTTTTTATTACCATCATTACTCTTATTACATTCTTATATACAGGTAAAATAATCCATCAAGCTAAAACTGTTCGCATTCATGAATTAGTTGATAGTACTTCTACGCATAATTTAAGTTTTTTAGGTTCTAAAATTATAGCGATTTTTGGTATACAAATCTTCTTGCTTTCAATTATGTTATTTTGTGGATTAGGCATTCAATTATATCAAGGATTTTACGATGTTCAAATTGGTCTTTATTTTCTTCATTTATTCGTTTTGACTGCTCCAGTATTATTCATTTGGGCGATTACTTCTACTTTGATTCATACTTTAGTCCCTAATTTATATTTGGGATTATTCCTTCTCATTGGTCTATGGATTGGCAAAGATCTATTTTCTAACATTGGTATAACCACTCAATTAATTACTTATAATTCTTTGCCTTTATTAGAATATAGTGATCTCAATGGTTATGGTCATGATTTAAAAGGGTATTTATTTCTTTTATTGTATTGGTCGACATTAAGTATATTTCTTTTCATCCTTACTTATTTATTTTGGCAACGAGGCAATACCTTTTCGATAAAAGAGAGATTCAAAAGAGTCTCCCTAAGAAATAACAAATGGATTACTTTATTCAATGCTATTAGTATTGTATTATTTATTATCCAAGGATTTAATATTTATCAAAATGAACAGAAATTATTTTCGAATATCGTTAAAAATAAGAAAAGTATAAATGAAATTAAGAAGGATTTCGAAAAATATAAAAGTATACCTCAACCAAAAATAACAGCTGTAAAAGTAGAAATGGATATTTATCCTAGAGAAGGAGAATTTCAAGCTAAAAGTACTTATACTCTAGTTAATAAAACGGATCAAAATATTAATACTATTTTAGTTAAAACAGGATTTGATGAAAAAACATCTGTGAACTTTAATGTTCCCTTTCAATTAATCCAATCTGATACTTTTATGAAATTTTATGCCTATGCATTAAAAAATACTTTATCTCCTTATGACACTTTATTATTGGAATCAACTATTCAAAATAAATCCAATACTTTATTCGAAAGGAATTCGAATGTAATCCAAAATGGCACTTATATTAAGCAGGATGCTTTTCCAAGAATTGGATATTTTTGGCTTGAAGAAACACAAGTCCCTAATGATACTAAAAACTCTGAAAATAATATGTATTCATCCGATGCAGATGATATTTCTTTTGAAGCAACATTAAGCACATCTAAAGATCAAGTCGGAATTACGAATGGAGAGCTAATTAAAAAATGGAACACAGCTGATCGGAATCATTATCATTATAAAACGAATCATAAAATAAAATTTTCTTTTAGTTTTCATTCAGGAAAATATTTTGTAGATGAAGATCAATTTAAAGATATTCATTTATTTCATTGTTATGATCATAAGCATGATTACCACCCAGAAAAAATAATAGAGGGCATCAAAAAAGGATTGGCATACAATACTAAATATTTTAGTCCATATTCTCATAAGACTATTCAAATCATTGAAATACCAAAATCAGAATTTTCTTATACTGCTACATTGATTGGAAATTTAATTCCAACTTCGGAAGTACAATATATTATCAACAATAAAGTAGATGAATCTTTTATCGATCTACCTTTTTATGTTTCAGCTCATGAGATTACACATGAATGGTTTGGAAATCAAATGATGCCTGCTAATGCTTTAGGTGCTAAGATGTTAACTGAAAGCATAACAGAATATATTAGTTTACGAATTTACGAAGATCAATACGGGAAAGAAAATGCTTTAACTTTTTTACAATTACAACATAATCGATACTTAAAAGGGCGAACGAAAGAACGTAAAAAAGAAAATCCACTTTATTTAGTTGAAGGACATCAACAATATATTGCGTATGGAAAAGGAAGTATTGCTTTTAATACTTTGCAACACTATTATGGTGAAGAAAATTTAAATCGATTATTACATGAATTTATAATAAAATATTCTAATAAAGAAAATGGGTATCCATTTTCTACAGATTTAATACT
>JAHDFV010000195.1 GCA_020627985.1 Saprospiraceae bacterium | reverse complement strand
ATATTTTTCTCTATTGCCTTAATTGGACAAGAAGGGATAAATTTCCAAAAAGAAAAATCTTGGTCAGATCTTTTAGCCATGGCAAAAGAATCTGATAAATTAATTTTTGTAGATGCTTACACCACTTGGTGTGGTCCTTGTAAAAAAATGACTCGAGAAATTTTTCCATTAAAAGAAGTGGGCCAATATTATAATGACCAATTCATTAATGTAAAAATAGATATGGAAAAAGGAGAAGGTGTTAGTTTAGCCAATGAATACCAAGTACAAGCCTATCCTACCCTTATGTTCATTAATGGTGATGGTAATTTAATTCATAGAAAAGCAGGATATTTAAATGCTGAAGAATTTATTGATTTAGGCAAGCAAGCTAATAATCCAACGATGACTTTATCTGCGATGAATGCTAGATACAAAGATGGAGAAAAAGGAGCTGATTTTTTACGTCAATATACGGAGGCTAGATATTTCGCTGCTGACGGTAGTCATTCTGCAATTGCGGATGAATATTTAAAAACGCAAGACAATTGGGATACTCCAGAAAATATGAAATTTATTTTTCAATATATCGATAATGCTAATTCAGATGCATTTGATTATATATTGAAAAACAGAAATAATTTTATGGAAACTTTTGGGGAAAGAATTGTTACTCAAAAAATTCAAACTTTAATTTACAATCGAATTTACTATAGTGATCCTAAACCAACTATAGATGAAATAGAAGGAATTTTCAAAAGATATTATCCTGAAAAAGCTGATCTATTATATGCCAATTACAAAATGAGTTACTTCAGACAATTAGGAGATCGGGAAGGCTATTCTAATGCTGCAATAGATCGCTTCGAAAATATTCCTAGTAAGGATTTTGGTGAATTAAATGAAGCAGCATGGACTTTTTATGAAGTCATAGAAGATGAAAGTAAATTAAATAAAGCTTTAGGTTGGGCAAAGAAATCAGTAAAACTTGCCAATCGTTATGAAAACAATGATACAGTTGCACATCTTTATTATAAATTAGGTAAAAAGCGTTGTGCAAAAAAGACAGCAAAAAAAGCGATTAAAATTGCCAAAGCTAATGAAGAAGATTTTGGTTTAACCCAAGAGTTATTAGATAAAATAAATGCAGAATAAAAATAGTTTTTATTTCTTAAAAAGGTCAGCTTAAAAAAGCTGACCTTTTTTTTGTATCAAACAAAATCAGATTAATCATTTAATTTTTACCTTTATTAAAAAAGATTGAGATACTACTTACACTTAGCATATAACGGTACTGCTTATAGAGGTTGGCAAAGACAACCTAATGTAATTAGTGTACAAGAAGTCGTAGAAAAAGCGATTTCAAAAGTTTTAAAACAAACTATTATTTGTATTGGATGTGGAAGAACTGATGCAGGGGTTCATGCGAGTCAATACATTTTACATATTGATATTAAAAAAGAAATTCATCCTGAATTTCTACCTCAAATCAATCATACCTTACCTTCTGATATTGTTGTTTACGATTATCAATTCATTAATGGAAATCCACATGCACAGTTTGATGCTTACGAAAGAAGTTATGATTATTTTTTTCATATTCGAAAAACACCTTTCATTAATTCTTTTAGTGGATATTATCCCGTTGAATCATTAGATATTGAAAAGATGAAAAAAGCTGTAAGCATGATTTCTAAAAATAATGATTTCGAATTCTTCTGTAAAACACCTAATAAATATGATCACACTTTATGTGCAATAAAATCTTGTACTATTTCTCAAAATGAATTTAATTTTCATTTTCAAATTACAGCCAATCGATTTTTAAGAGGGATGATACGTATATTAATGGATCGAATTATATTAGTCGGAAAAGGAGAATTAAGTTTAAATTTATTTCAAGACTATTTATTAAGAAAAGAAAAACCAAAATTTATAAATTATGCTCCTGCAGAAGGATTATTTCTTTCCAGAATAAAATATTCTTTTCTAGATTTTGAACCGAAAGAAAAATTTATTTTTTAAACAAAAAAGCGGCTATTCCAAGAAGGAATAGCCGCTTTTTTTATGGATAGAAAATTCTAAATTATTTTTGATTTCTTTCAATCATACTTTTCAAGAAATTACCATCATCTTTAGAAACTAATTCTAATTTAGCATTTCCATCTTCAACAGATAAAACAAAAGATTCGATATTCATTCCTTCAAAATCATCACCAACAAATTCTTTCATTTTATCAGGAAATCCTTTTCCGCCTAAAAATCCGCGAGAAATTTCTTTATACAAGCCTTTATCAATTCTTTTCCCTTTAGCTAAACCTCCATTTTTTATCCCTTCTAATAAAGCTGGATCTGAAGTAACAAATATTTTTCCATCTTTTAATACTGCATAAGGCTGATTTGCTACCCCCGCTCCCTCAAATGAATTGTGGAAATTCTGAGCCACAGATTGATCCTTAATAATATAAACTCCATTCCCTTTATCTGCAATTAAACCAGAAGAAATAAAATTAGCTAAATAAGGAGCGAATTTCTTTTCATTAATAGTCATAGAAAAAATTCCAGCAGGTTTACCATCTGATCCAACCTTTTGAGTTGCCAACATCATATCACCATCTATAGCATCTACCAATTCATCTAAAGTGACTCCCATACGATCTAAACCCATTTGTTGCGCTAATAAACCTTGTGCATTCTTTTCTTTTAATAATTGATTCAAGCCTTTCAAATCGAAACCAAAAGTAAAAACAGACGATAAATTTTCATTGGGAATATAAGCCGAAAAATCTGTGCTTACATTGGATTTAAAAGGCATGCTTAAATCAGTAGCAATTACTTTTTTCAATAAGAATTCAAGATCAATTGTCATTTTCTTATCTTCAAAATTAGCTCCACCATTAATATAATTTCCTTTTAAATCATCAGCAGAATATCCTAACATTGCTGATCCCATTGATGCTTGTGGATTATTCGCAATATTATCTGTACTCAACCAAAAACTAAAATCATTTGTAGAACTACCTACTTTTTCAAAACTACTTGATCCCAAAACAGATGAACCTTCGGAAAGATTAAAAATCTTTTCAAGTCTAGCTTCTAATGTTCCTGTATATTGCCCAACTAAAGCGATATCATCATTCCAAGCTAAAAATTTCTCACCATCTTTGGTGTATTGATATCCACTCATTTTTTTAGCACCAGCACTCAAGGGAGACATTTTAACCAAATTTGCAAATTTTGCAGGATCTGCAATATTCATCATCATTCCATTCAACATATCGTTCATGTTGATTGGATCTACATCAGTAATGATATAGAAATTTTGGTTCATGTTTAAACCACTTTCTGTAGGATCTTCTAAAATCTTTGCAGACAACTCATCTCTATTTCCAGCCTCCTTAATCATAGATTGATAAAAATCCATTTTCTTCAAATCATTGAAATCAATCTTCTTCATTAAAGAAGGAACTCGAACTACAGTTACTTGAGTTGCATCTGCTGGTATATGTTGCACGGCAGCATCCATTGTAACAATAGTATCCTTTTTACAAGATCCAAGAAATAGGACTGATACAGTCAATAAAATGATTAGAACCCTTTTCATATTTTTATCTACTTTTTTTGATAAACTCGCTTTTTAAGCTTTTCTTTCTCAAAGAAACGGAATTCTTTGCTTTTTGCTTATACCTTTAGATGAATCTGTTGTTTTTTATGATAAACGGAAAGAAAAATGAAATATAAAATACAAACCAGCAATATTCTTGGACTTCCTCTGAGCAAGAATGAGGAGTACACCATTGTGGGTGCTGGGATTTCTGGTTTGTTACTGGGTTACTATCTAAAACAAAAAGGTGTTTCGTTTCAAATTTTAGAAAAATCAAATCGAGCAGGGGGATTAGTCTACTCCCAATCTATTGAAGGTTTTGGACCTGCGGAAGAAGCCGCGAACGGATTTATCTGGTGTGAAGAAATCGCAGAAATGAGTAAAACCATTGGACTAACCATCCAGTCACCAGATGTAAAATCTAAAGCCAGATACCTCGTTCGAAATAATCAACTCAGAAAATTCCCATTGGGTATTTTTGAAACATTTGGAATGATATCTAAAGCAGTTTTACCCCATGATCAAAAGTTAGAAACACTAGAAGATTTTGGTCATACTTTTTTTGGTCATGCATTTACGCAACAAATCATGTCTCCAGGTATCGCAGGCATTTATGGAGCTCCGATTGACCAATTATCATTTGAAGGTGTTTTAAAAGTCATTGCCGAAGAAATGAATGAAACCTCTTCTTTGATCAATGTCCTTCGACGGTTGAAAAAGAAATCCCAAAGAAATCCCAATAAATTAGCAGGGACTCAAAGCTTTAAAGGAGGATTTGGTGAATTTCCCAAACAACTAGCTTTCTATTTGAAAGATCATATCACCTATGATGTTGAAGTCAAAGAAATAAATGGACCAACAGTCATTACGAGTCCAGCTTATATCACCAAAGATTTAATGCCTCCATCCTTTTATGCACTTTTAGATCAAGTAAAATATACTGCATTTATCATAACTACTTTATTTGTTCGTAGAACAGATTTACATAAATTTAAAGCAGGTTTTGGATGTTTAATTCCTAGAAATGAAGGACTCACAATATTAGGGGTATTATTCAATTCATGTATTTTTCCAGATCGTTCTATTCAAGAAGATTTGATTAGTTTAACCTGTATGATACGGGATGAAGGAGATGGTACTATCATCAATTTAGAAAATGATCAAATCATAAATCAAATTATACAACCTGATTTACAACAACTTTTAGGATTAAAAGGTCCAATTGAAGCTTTTCATATGAAAAAATGGCCAAAAGGGATTCCTATATATCATCCTAATCTTGTAAACGCCTGGTTTCAGTTGGATCAGCAACTTAAAACGGAAACACCACACATCAGATTATTAGGAAATTATACAGGGCAAATATCCATTCGAGGCATGGCACAACACATTAAAAAAGCTTTAAATGTCATATAGTTTTCTTAAGAGCTGTTAAGTCTTTGGATTTCACTGAACGATGCCTTACATTTCATTGTCATACCAATGATAATTTTGTTAACTTTGCCCTGCTTTATAAGAGTATGTATAATAAAGGAATAATATACAACATGAAAAAATTTATACTTTTTACGTTTTTAGCCATCTTTTGTAGTGTAATTACACTTTCAGCTCAAAAATCTAATTGGGATGATTTCTACAATATGGACAGAATGCAAGACATCAGCATTCGATTTAAGCAAAACAATTGGAAAGAAGTTTTGGATTCATTGAAATTAAATGGAGAAGAAATGTTAATCGGTTCGGTTAGAATTGGTGCTAAAGAATTCAAAAATGTAGGCGTTCGATATAGAGGTTCTAAATCATTTAAATATGGTGGTGATCGGAATTCATATCAAATCAAATTGAATCAAATCGATAAAGAGCAAAATCATCAAGGATTTAAAAAAATAAAGCTTTCAAATGCGTTAAGAGATCCTAGTATGGTTAGAGAAGTTTTAGGCTTCGAAATTGCTAGAAAATATATGAAAGCACCCCGAGCGAATTATGCTCGAGTAACAATCAATGGTGAATTCAGAGGAGTATATGTCAATATCGAATATGTTGATGATGGATTTCTAGAAGAAAAATTTGGTTCAGCAAATAATACTTTTTTCAAATGTTCTAGACCTGACGCAGATCAAAAAGATGGTGAAGGTTGTAAAAAGAAAGTTTCTGGAACGCTAGTATATGAAGATGATGCTTCTTGTTATATGAACAATTATGAAATCAAATCAGAAGATGGCTGGGATGATCTCATTTCTTTAACTAAATCTCTAGATGGTGATGTAAGAAAATTAGATGAATATTTAGATGTTGATCAAGTATTATGGATGCATGCCTTTAACAATGTCTTGGTGAATTTAAATAGCTACGCTGGAGATTATAGTGAAAACTACTATTTATATCAAGATAGACATGGAAGATTTGCACCGATTGTAAGAGATTTAAATCTTTGCTTTGGTAGTTATAAAAATATCAAATTCAAAGGAAGTTCTTTAACCTTAGAGCAATTGCAAACTTTGGATCCTTTCTTACATGAAGATAATAATTCGAAACCATTGATCTCGAAATTATTAAAAGATCCTTACTATAGAAAAGTATATGTTTCTCATGTAAAAACGATTTTAGCTGATAATTTCCTAGAAGGACAATACGAAAAAAGAGCAAAGGAATTACAAAAAATTATTACCAATGATATGTTCCGTGATAAATATAAATACTATGATCATAGTCAATATTTATCTAGCCTAACAACGACAATTGGAAAAAGAAGTAAGATTCCTGGTATTGTTGAATTAATGTCTAAAAGAGTAAAATTCTTAAAGAAACATTCTGAAGTAAGAGGTTTTGCTCCTGAAATTATTTCTGTAGAAGTATTAGGAAGAGAAAAATTCTCCAACAAAACGGTTTCAACATTCACATTAAATGCTAATGTTGAAAAGCACGCTAAAAAAGTAAGAGTATTCTATCGTTTTGATTCCAAGGATAAATTCCAAGAAGGTTTCATGAAAGATGATGGAAATAGTAATGATGGAAAAGCAGGTGATAAACTGTTTGGTTTAGAAATTAAACCAGAAGGTAAATATAGATCTATGGAATATTATATCGTTGCAGAAAATGCAGTAGGTATCAATAACTATCCAAGTAGCTATATGTTTGAACCACTTAAAGTCAGTATGGAAGATTTAAATAAATAAAGAATTAATACTAGATTAAAAAGGGTCAAGCCATATGGCTTGACCCTTTTTAATTTAGATTTTAACTCGTCACAAAAAATTATGAGCACTATTCTTTTTTTTATCTAATTTCCATAATATTATTAGATGAAAAACATCCTCCCTACCCTCGTTCTATTATTCTGTTGCCATTTTATCTATACCCAAAACACCATAGATTTCAGACAATATCAAACCCCTGTAAAACAACAAGGACAAAGAGGTACTTGTTCTGCATTTGGTATCGCAGCAGCCCTAGAAATGCTTCCTGGAGTACCAGCAGATATTAGTGAACAGTACCTGTATGGAGCTTTAAAACATTCCCAGAAAAATAAGCCATTTACGGAAGGTGATCGTCTTGAAAATTACATTCCTTCCCTTCAAAAATATGGATTTGTACACGAAGATGTATTGCCTTATAATACTAAAAGTCTTCCTTGGAAAAATTATGATCAGAATTTTGAGCAATTAATTCTTGCGACACAATTAAATTCAACCATGTTGAATGAATTGCAATATTTCGCTAAATATTCTATTTCAAATCGC
>JAHDFV010000194.1 GCA_020627985.1 Saprospiraceae bacterium | reverse complement strand
CGATAAATCTAAATGACCAGAAACAAAATCTGCATGGAAATGAGTCTCAAAAATATACTTGATCTTTGCATTATTCTGCTTTGCCTTATCAAGATATGGAGCAGGAGATCTTAAAGGATCAATTATCGCTACTTCTCCATTACTTTCAATATAATAAGCACCCTGTGCTAAACAACCTGTATATATCTGTTCTATTTTCATATTACTTATAACAATAGTTTGAACGTAAAGTTAATTCAAATTACAATCACTCTTTTTATAATAAGTAATTTTTCTTTGAATGGTATCAATCGTGTTTTTATTAATATAGTTATTTTTCTCATGAAGAATGACTTCCGTCCAATTTCCATTATTGTCATATGTATAATGAAAACTAGAGTTTCGGAAAGGAATACCATCTTCATCTAACTCTTCTATACTCGTCCAATCGCCAACCGTATTTGCGAAACGTGTTTCTGTTCGAAGCAGTCCATTTTTCTTACCTGATCCTGCATCTTTACCATATTTATGAATAACCACTTTTCTTTCACGAGGATATTCATAGAATTCTCTTGAAATAAAATATTGTTCTTTAGCAGCTGCAGGAGAATTAATTTGTTTTTCAAGCGGACGACCTTTTTCGTCGTATGTCCAATATTCAGTATAATTTATTTTCCACTCATTTTCTCTTTTAATCTGAGATTGAGATTCTTTTACTTTTTGTTCTGTATTTAAAAGATAGAGTGTTCTTTGATCTTTAGACAATTGGTTAATAATAGTGTCTCCATCATATTGATAATTGTAAATAATATTATCGTTTGGAAAAGCCATTTGATTCATATTTCCATCACAATTAAATGACAGAACTAAATCACTTCCTACAAAATCTAAATCTTTAACCCCTTTACGAATACTTCCATCAAAAAGCATTTCATAAATCATATTTGAGCTATTAATTTCAGGTTTTTGATTTTCATTAGAACAGGAATAAAAAATAAATGCACAGCTAAATAAAAGAATAATAACTGATGTTTTAATATTTAAAATAAACTCCATAATTTATGCATTTATCATTAATGTTTATAGAAATATTATTCTTTAATACATCGAATTCCTGCTCCGATTTGAATGGCATTATCAGAGTAAAATATTTCATCTTGATCAAAAAGTTGTACTAATCTACGAGTTCCGTTAGTTGAATTTAAATCTGTTGTTGCCCAAGTACATATTCCTTCAGCTAAAGTAGCTCCACCAAAGGCATTAATATATCCATTTGGTAAACCATTAAATCCAACGTCATTCGTTCCTGATCCACTTGAAGGTAACCAACCAGATTCTGATTTTAATACTGTAGCTTCGTTACCATCATATCCAAGAGATGCCAGATGATTTTCTAAAGCAATAAAGTCTGCTTCAGTGGGTATACGCCATCCTTGTGGTGCTAATTTTCCACTTTCAATAGCGAAATGATTATACATTGCACCATAATAATCAAATGGTAACTCCTCATCAACGACATTATTTAAATCACTGGTTTCTGGCCATTCATAATAAGCTGTTGGTGTATTTCCATTGTGCCAATCATTACCAAATGTATAAGCGGTTATTGGTGTGCCATCATTAAATTTTGTTGTTTTTAGATTTTCAAGCATCCAGACTTGTTCGCCAAGAGTTATTGTATTGTAGATATTACCATCTGCATCAGTTAGTGTTTCAGGCTCTATTGTCTTTTCATCAGCACATCCAAAAGCTATAAAAGCTAATATAATTGAGACGATAAGTTTGGTTAATAATTTCAACATGATAATTAATTTAATTAAGTAACAAGGTTATTACCATTTTATTTTATGGAAGGTCATTTTTGAGAATCATATTTAGAATTATATCTTACTCTAAAATGAATCCATAGCGTTCTAGAAATTCTAAAAAACCAGACATAAAAAATGGCGCAAATAAGGAATAAAATACCAAAAGCGTGATAAATTTCCATTTTTAGAATGAGTAATTGAAAACCCATTATTATTAAAAAAAGAAAAGCTGTTAGAATGTAGGAAATAAACATAGCTCCATAATAAAATCCAGGTTCAGGGAAATATTTTTGATCGCAATGAGAACATCTTTTAGGCATGTCAAAAGGACGTTGAAATGAAAAAGTAGTAGTATGAAATAAATACCCTATTCTACATCTAGGGCATTTCATATTATAAATGGCCCAGGATCTAGTTTTTTCTTTAAAAAGTCCCATATGAATTAGGTATTGTATTTTCCTAATAATTCAACAAAGCGATATACATCTTCAAAACTATTATACAAAGGAACAGCTGCTACCCGAATTACATTAGGTTCTCGCCAATCGGCAACTACACCATTTTCTGTTAAAAAGTCAAACAGTTGTTTACCATCATTTCCAGTAAGAATGGATAATTGACAACCTCTATCTTTAGGGCTACGAGGAGTAATAATATTAAAGCGTTGTTCTTGTCGGTTTAATTCATCAATCAAACCAATCATATATGCTATTAATTTTTCACTTTTCGTTCTTAAGGCATCCATTCCAACTTCGTCAAACATATCAAGACTCACTTTGTGAGCAGCCATGCTTAATATTTGTGCATTACTCAATTGCCATCCTGCAGCGCCATTCATCGGTATAAACCCCTTTTTCATGAGGAAACGTTCATCTTCATTATGTCCCCACCATCCTGCAAATCGAGGTAGATCAGGATTTTTTCCATGCATGATATGAACAAAAACTCCACTCGAACCTCCAGGGCTTGAATTCATATATTTGTAACTACACCAAACGGCAAAATCGACATTCCAATCATGCAATTGTAAAGGAACATTTCCAGCAGCATGTGCTAAATCAAAACCTACTTTTGCTCCTATAGCATGTCCTGCTTCGGTAATCGCTTCTAGATTATATAATTGTCCTGTATAGTAATTTACGCCACCAATCATGACCAAAGCAACAGAATCACCATGAGTCATAATCGTTTGAATAATATCTTCTGTCCTTAAGGTGTGTTCACCTGTTCTAGGAACCAATTCGATGATAGCATCGTCAGGATCAAAGCCATGAAATTTAGCTTGACTTTCCATGGCATATTGATCAGAAGGGAACGCGCCACCTTCCATAATTATTTTATATCGTGTAGAAGTAGGACGATAGAATGAAACCATCATTAAATGAAGATTCGTTGTCAGCGTATTCATGATGACGACTTCATCTTTTTGAGCACCTACAATTTTAGCCGCAGCTTCAGATAAAAATTGATGATAATACATCCAAGGCATTTCTCCCTTAAAATGACCTTCTACACCATGTTCTTTCCAATGATCTAATTCATTTAAAAGTGCATATTTTGTTTCTTTAGGCTGTAATCCTAAAGAATTTCCACAGAGATATATGCAATCTTTATCATTGTGTTGAGGGATCCAAAATTTTTCTCTATAATCTTTTAAGAGATCTTTTTGATCCAGTTCTCTTGCGTAGGATAATGTATTGCGAATCATAATAAGTATTAAAATAAATTGCCTTGTTTTCCAAATTCTAGGGGGCGTTCAATTCTGAGTAATTCTGCCTTGGTATCTAAACCTCCAGCAAAACCTACTAAGTCACCATTTTTACCAATAACTCTGTGGCAGGGAACAACAATGGGTATCGGATTTCTTGAATTAGCTGCTCCAACGGCTCTAACCGCTTTTGGAGAATTTATAGCAACAGCTACATCTGTATAACTGACTGTTCTTCCGTATGGAATTTGTAACAAGTACGTCCATACTTTCTTATCGAAATCAGCAGCTTCAGACCAATCTAATTTCAAGTTAAAATCTTTGCGATGCCCTTTAAAATATTCATCCAATTGTGAAACACATTCCTTGGTTTCTTCAGGAATATCTTCTTTATGAATTTCTTTAGACCATTGTATTGCACTAATTCCATGATGTGAAACTTTAACAATCAAAGTTCCAATTGGAGAATTATAATATGCCTTGGCAAGGGTCATTAAATAAATTTTTGTGTTCCCCAAGCTTCTAATTCTTCTTCTGTCCATAACTCAGGATAGAAAACGATTCTTTGATTTTTTGGAGGAAGATATTTTTGCCAATTCGTACCTCCTGTTGCAGAAATTTGAGCGGGTTTACGATCCAAATGTTTTACAGCAGATCTATAATGAGCCAAAGGCCAACGAACATTTGCATTTAAATCATGTTCTCGCATGAGATTAATGAGTTCTTTATCTTTTTGATCTGCTTTTGGAAGTGATTTATAAAGTTGCCATATGTTCTTTTTACGAGTACTTTCTCCTAAATCAACAAAAACTTTTGAGTATTTCTTTTCGAATTGACGTAGTGTCAACGTTTTCTTTCCTGTAGCTAATTCAGTTGCACCTTGTTTCCAATACAGGTTATCATACATAGAAGAAATATCAGAATCAACATTAAATTCTTTTCTTTTAGTATGATGAACGAGGTTACAAAAATCGGTACTAACTACTTCTATTTTTCTATACTGTGCAGATTGGAATCCACTAGCAGGTAGTAAACTCATTCTGAATTTCAGAAATTCATCTTTATCTAATCCCGTCACCATAATGGCAAAAGAACTGTCTAAGGTTGTGAAATATTTATTGATTCTACCAATTTGCCTTTTGAATAGTTCCAATGTTAAATTTTCTTCATCCGCTATTCTTTCGTATGCATCTAGGATTAACCTAAAATAAAGTTCTGTTATTTGATGGTAAAGGATAAAAATTCGTTCATCAGGAATATTGGTTTTAGGTGTTTGTAAACTCAATAAAGTATCTAAATGAATGTAATCCCAATACGTCAGATAATCTGCATGAAGAAGACCATCTAGGTAGGACTGCATATCTTGTCCCATGACCTCAAACTTCTTTTCTAATTTCTCTAAACGAGTCAACATGTCATGTGTAAGATCCATATAAAAGTCTTTTATTTAAATTCTGTACAAATGTAGGAAATAAGGACTGAAATTGTATTATATATACTCTGATAAGAATTGATGTAATCCTTTTAAAAATAAGAGTTCGAAAAGTAATTATTTTATTTGAAAAGTCTCATTCCCAAATAAATACAAAAAAGACATACTAGGATACTACATAGAATATTTAGACCTGTGTAAAAATAATCACCTTGCTGCAATAGCCTAAAAGTTTCACTGGAAAAGGTACTGAAAGTAGAAAAACCACCGCAGAAACCAACCATAAAGAAGTATTTGACAGTTTCTGGTAGATCACTTTTAAAGACATAGGCGGTAAATGCACCCAGAATAAAACAGGCCAAAGCATTGGCTGTTAAAGTAGCCCAAGGGAAATCAAAATTATATCTTTTTAAAAGTTGAGCGATTCCAAATCTACAAATACTCCCTAATCCTCCTCCCAAGAAAACAAACAGATAGGACATGATTAAGAATTTGCATTTTGCATGATCCTAATTCTTCTGGTATATAAATAAAGGATACTTGAAGTAACCGTTGCAATGAATAATGTAATTAAAATCAAATTTAATGAGCCAATATCTTGTAAGAAGTAAACTATTAGAATAAATCCAAAATTTACAAATATTAATGTTATTGTTCCTTGCATATGAGATAAACCGCAATCTAAAAGCAGATGATGAATATGCGTTTTATCTGGATGAAAAGGTGATCTTCCTTTAAGCATCCGAGTAGTGAAAACTCGTAAAGTATCAAATAATGGAATAATCAAAACGCCTATAGCAACTGCAGGTGCAGATTTCATAACTAGATTAGGATGGGTTTCTAATAAAAGAGGATCTCCATTGTGTTCTATAAATTTAATAGCGAGTATTGAACAGATTAATCCAATCAATAAGGAACCCGTGTCGCCCATGAAAATCTTAGCAGGAGTAAAATTATAATTTAAAAAGGCAACAGTAGCTCCAACGAGAGAAAATGCAACCATTGCCATATCCATACGGTCTACTATTAAAAACCATGCGCCTAAGGAAAGTGAAATTAAAGTAGAGATACTGCCTGCTAAACCATTGATGCCATCAATTAAATTAAAAGCATTAATGATAATAAAAATGGTAAATACACTAATCAAAACAGCAAAGGGTTCAGGTAATTCAAAAACACCGAAAATACCATAAAGGCTGGTTAATTTAATATTGGCTTTATAAACCAAAATACTAGCAGCCATTAATTGCCCAACCATTTTTTTATAAGGGGACATAGGAGCAATATCATCTTTTGCACCCATTAGGAAAATGATAATAAAAGATGCCAATATATATTGTAAATCACTAAATGCTTCAAAGGGAGTCCACATGACAATGGAGAAAATAACGCCTGCAAAGATTCCGATTCCTCCAAGAGAAGGAGTAATTTCTGTATGAGAATGCCTTTCAGTAGGTATATCTACTAAGTTCTTTTGTTTTGCAATCGTTATAATAGAAGGTATCGCAAAAAAAGTAACTGTAAAAGCTGTAATAAAGCTTAAAATGACATCATACATATAAAAAACATGCTTTTTGAGCAGTAAAAAGGTAAAATTAAACTAAAGCATTTAAAAAATCGTGATTTTTGAATGCAATTGCTATTATAATTATTGAAATAGACAATTCTGGATGAAAAATTGGTGCATATATCTTTTATTTTTTTCTTTTAATATCGCTTTGGGACAAGCGGTTGATTATACTGATTTCCAAGAAGGGGTTTTGTATAAAAAGAAAGGAGATTATGAAAACGCTATTTTACATTTTTCCAAGTTTATTGAAAAATACCCAGATAAAACGGGAGAAGTTTACTTTGAAAGAGGCTATGTTTTTTTGTATCTAAAACAATATGATAAAGCCATTCAAGATTTTGAGCAGCTGGCTTTCATGGAGCCCAAAAAATCAGATGGTTCCTTCGCATTAGGTAAGACATATTATCAATTGAAATCTTATGATCGATCTATCCAATATTTTGATAAAGCAATAGCCATAAATCCTACGGATGCTCGTTCCTTAAATGATAGAGGTATGGCAAGATGTGGCAAAGGCGATTTTGATAGTGCTATCCGAGATTTTGTGAAAGCAACAACAGTAGATACAAGTTTTGCTATGGCTTACAATAATGCTGGAGCGGCTCGCTATTATAACCAAGACATCGAGAATCCAATAAAAAAAGACATAATTGCCGCGGTTGGCTTTTTTACAAAAGCGATTGAAAACGACCCAACTCTTTCAATGGCTTATCGAAATAGAGGAGCAATGCATTTATTCTTAGGGAATTTAGAAAATTCATTAAAAGACTTAACGATTGCAGGGAGATTAGAACCTCTAAATGCGGTTATACCATTTTATAAAGCC
>JAHDFV010000193.1 GCA_020627985.1 Saprospiraceae bacterium | reverse complement strand
AAGGTTTTCGATTTCGACTTCGTATTTTCAAAACGGTTGGGAATACCGATTAGTATGAATTATACTCCTAAATTCTTGTTAAGAAATTTCCTGCAACTATTTATAAAATTAAAGAAACTTACTTAACTTATTGTTAATCAAATTAGAAATCCCCTTTAATTCATACGAATTAAAGGGGATTTCTACAGAAATTGAATAAAATTATTTTAATTCTGCTAATAATTTATCTGGTGTTTTATAACCAACTAATTTATCACTTATTGCTAGATTATTATCTAAAATGACCAAAGTAGGATATCCTCTTACACTCAAGAATTGAGTAAATTCGTGTGGATAATTTCTACCTCTTGTTCCTTTTTTAGGATCAAATTTAGGATTAGCATATTTCTTACCATTAAATTCTAAAGCATCAGGTCCTTCTGCATTAAATTTTACAGCATAATAATCTGTATTTACTTTTTTAATCACATCTGCATTCGTAAATGTATTCCGATCCATCATTTTACAAGGACCACACCATTCGGTGTATACATCTACCATAATCTTCTTCGGATACTTTTAATTTTTGAGCTTCCTCTAAGGAATACCAAGTAACTTTTTCTAAATCAATTTTTTCTTGTTGTGAACAACTCATCATTAATAATGATGCTAATAAAAATAATACAAAATGCTTCATGATATTAATATTTAATTTAACGCTAAGGTAATTTTATTTTTCTGAATTATAAGCTAATAATTGTTTCAATGTATCTTCTAATTTTTCTACATCAACATTTTTAGCAATGATTTTACCTTCTTGATTTAAAAGGTAATTTGTTGGCAAATGTTTTACATCAAATTCTGAGACAGTTGGTGAATTTTCACCCATCAAATCAGAAACATGTATCCAATCCATTTCATCTCTCTCTATAGCATGAACCCAATTTACAGCACTAGAATCTGTTGAAACAGAATAAATTTCGAAACCTTCTTCTTTAAAATTTTTATATAGAGGTTTAAAATAATAACAATGTTCTTGGGTACAAGCCATACAATATGACGCCCAAAATTCAACTAAAACCACTTTTCCTTTTAAATCAGAAACAGAAATTGATTCTCCATCAGGATTCATTAAATTTAATTCTGGAAAATACATTTCTTCTTCTAGTCCTATTGCCACATAATTTTGTTCAGGTTGAGGATATTTCCAATAAAAGAATAAAAATAAAAGACTTAAAACACCAATAATGATCCAAAGGAATTTCCTTTGAAATGATTTTGGTTTTTCTTGCATTTTTTGATGCAAATTATCCCAACTATTTTCTTCTAATTCTAAATAATTAAAATCATTAGAATGATCTTTAATATATTCTTCAATGGGTTCCATATTGATTCTTTTTTTGAAGCAAATGAATTAATTTTTTCTTTCCTCTCGAGTATTGAGTGAGAGAAGTAGATTTTGAAATATCTAATATTTGTGATATTTCCTGATGGTCATAACCTTCTATTAAATATAAACTCAAAACTGTTCTGTATCCATTCGGTAATTGCATTAAAGCTAATTTTACATCATTTAAACTGAGTTCTTTCTGAGAAATTTCTACTTCAGGAATATCTTTGTATTCTTTTGTAGAATCGATGATTAAAAGTCCTTTTTTCTTGACATGGCTTATAGATGTATTAACAACAATTCTTTTAATCCAAGCTGCAAATCCTTCTTTCCTTTTCAAATTTTGTAATTGTAGAAAAACTTTAATGAAAGAATCCTGAAGAATATCTTTAGCGTCTTCTTCATTTTTAGTAATCCTGTAAGCGACGTTAAGCATAGCTGAAGCATACCTATGATATAGCTGTTTTTGTGCATTAGCTTCTCCTAGGATACTTCGTTCTATTAAATTTATTTCTATGTCTTCCGTAATATTTTGCAATCTATTTATCTCTTCAAATTAAAAGACTCCATTTTTTTGACTTTATTGCATTAGTAGTAAAAATAAAAAATCCCTTTCTGTGAGAAGAAAGGGACTTTTTATTTTATTATTTTGATAACGATTGATTAATCATCTCCATTAACAAATTTGAAAGCAAATGCAGCAACGGCTCCAGCAGCAAAATTAGCTACTAAAAATACCCAAATATTTGACCAAGCACTCATTCCAGCTACAGACACTCCTAATGCTACTGCAGGATTAAATGCTCCACCTGAAATACCACCTAATGCATAAGCACATGCTAAGACTGTAAAACCAATGGCCAATCCATAGAATGAATTCCCTTCTGTTCCCTTTGCAGTTGCAGTGTGTAATACTACCCAACAAAGTGCAAATGTTCCTAAGAATTCTGCAAGTAAAGCTGGTACAGCATGAGTAGCAGCAAATTGACTTGCTACAGGTTCTGTTACACCCTCCATATTCGTTACGATGTATATTCCAACTACAGCAGCTAAAGCTCCTCCTAAAAGCTGAGCTATCATATAGAATGGTACATCAGAAGCGTCGCATTTTCCTCTTAAGAACACAGCTAAAGTTACTGCAGGATTAAAATGTGCTCCAGAAATATGACCTCCTGAGAAAATCATAACCATTAAAATAGAACCAATTGCAAGTGGTGCCATAGCACCAGCGCCTCCAACAACTGTACAAACAATAGTAAGAATCAGGAAAAATGTCCCAATAAATTCAACTAAATACTTTTTCATGATGAATGAAATTTACGGTTTAATAAGTAATGTTTTAATTATTTTCATTGTGGTATAATAATCGGATTCAAATGTAAAATACTAATTTTATGATTCTTTAATAGAATTAAGACATAAAATAAGTTTATAATATGAATTTAAGGAATTTGGTTTTTACATAAACTCCTTATAAAAAGAAAATAAATAGATGAAAATAGCACTTCTTGGATATGGTAGAATGGGTAAAGCAATTGAAGGTTTTGCTTATGAAAAAGGACATGAAATAGTACTAAAAATCCATAAGGATAACAAGAATGAAATCAGTCGATTAAAAGATTGCAATTGTGATGTAGCCATTGATTTTAGTCTTCCAAATGTTGCTTATGAACATATAAAAAGTTGTATAGAATTAGGAATTCCTGTAATATCAGGCACCACTGGTTGGACAGAACGTTTGCCCGAATTACAAGAATTTACCCTAAAGAATAAAGCTGCTTTTTTATATGCATCTAATTTTAGTATTGGAGTAAATATTTTCTTCGAAATCAATGAATTATTAGCAAGTTTAATGAATCCACATACACAATATGATGTCTCTATGGAAGAAATTCATCATATTCATAAATTAGATTCGCCAAGTGGAACTGGCATTACCTTAGCGCAACAAATTATAAAGCAGCTATCTCGGAAAATTAAATGGGAAGAAACTAAAATTCCTAATGATGAAACGATCGGAATAGATTCTAAAAGATTAGGTTTAACACCAGGTACCCATGCTATAAAATATCAATCTAAAATTGATACGATCGATATTATCCACACTGCTCATTCAAGAGATGGTTTCGCAAAAGGAGCATTACTTGCGGCGGAATGGATTATCAATAAAAAAGGAGTATTCACTATGAAAGATGTTCTTTTTTAATTTCCTAGCGAAAACGAAATAGAGTTTTTTAATTGGTATCTTAGATCTAAAACTGATTCCGGTGGTCTACTATCATAAACACAGTAAAAATAAGTTCTCCATTTTAATTTTTTAAATAGTTTAAATTCAATTCCAGTTTCAGTAGATATTCGTATATCATTAAATTGATCCAGTCTCGGTTGTGCATAAGTCACATGACTTATTGCAGTGTTTTTATTAAAGGCATAATACATAGATAAATAACTTGATAATCTATGATGATTGTATTTCTCAATGGATTCGGAACCGTTAATTTCTTCACCTGATTTTTCATACATATATAAAGTACCGAAATAGATATAGCCTTTTTCTTTATCTAATATTTTAAATCTAGGTCCTGTCCCAATTAACCAACGAAATAAAACTAATTCCACCTCATTGATTTGAGCTTGTGAGAAAGCTTCCCACACCAACCAATTCGTTATGGTTCGATTATATCTTAAATGAACAAATTGATTATTTTCAATTTGAGTAACATCATCTCCTCCTATTGCTTTAAAACGATTAACTCCCAATGCTCCCATGAGCATTAATTTATTTTTTTCTTTAAAATAATAATCAATTCTTAATTCTCCAGAACCATTAATATTTCTTCCTGCAGAATTATTAGATAAACCAAAACCAAATTCGGCATTAAAAGCCCAATGGTTTGATAAAGAATCTGCTAAACGTTCTTTTTCTATATTCACAATTTGCCCTTCAAGAATAAAAGGGACAAATAATAATAAAATTATTTTTTTCATTTTGGTTTTTTATAAATATAATACATTTTTCTAACTATTTTAAAGCTACTTTTGTATAAATGAAAAACAAACCATTTCTAGTTCATGGAGCGATTTTTACCGTTGCTTTAATTTATGCTGCTAATTATAGTATAATGAAAACTATAACACCTTCATTAGTACAACCCTTTGGTTTAGTGGTTATTAGAGTATTTTCAGCAGCTTTTTTGTTCTGGATAATAAGCCCTAAAGAAGAAATAATAAAAAAAGACTATTTTAAATTTTCGCTCTGCGCTTTATTTGGCATTGCTTTAAATCAAATGTTTTTCATTAAAGGATTATCTATGACTTTTCCTTTGAATGCATCAGTCATTATGACTACATGTCCAATAATGGTTCTGCTTACTTCTTCCATTATTTTAAAAGAAAAAATAACACTGTTAAAAACCCTAGGAATTTTCCTTGGATTTACGGGTGCTTTTTTATTATTTACGAATGGAGGTAAGGATTTTCAAGGAGCAAATTTTCTAGGAGATATTTTTATATTATTAAATGCTTTATCCTATGGTATTTATTTAGTCATAGTAAAACCATTAATGGAAAAATATAATCCACTTACGGTCATTAAATGGATATTTACTTTTGGCTGTTTTTATGTTTTTCCTTTTGGCATTCAAGATTTCCTTGATATTCAATGGATCGACTTTAATTCTAATAATATTTTAGCAATTGCATATATTATTATTTTTACAACTTTTTTGACTTATTTATTAAATGGTTGGGCCTTAAAACATGTTAGTCCGAATATTGTAGGTTATTATATTTATTTACAACCAATATTAGCTACTATAATCGCAATTTATTTTAGAGGAGATCCGCTAACCCTTCAAGCAATTTTATTTTCTAGTTTAATTTTTATAGGTGTATTTTTAGTGAGTTGGAATAGTAAAAAAAGATCTAAATAAAGCTAAGATTTAGCAATACTTGGAGGTTGATTTATTTCTTGAATTGTTATATTATTAGCAATAGAGAATCCACTCCAAAATAATTTTCTTATTTCAAATTTCAATAAATAAGTTCTTTTTTTTTTCTTTTAAATCAAGAATGTTATTCTTGATAAGTAAATTTATTTCTTTATTAGGAAAATAAGCCCAGAATAAATTTTCATCTTTCAGAAAAATTCTTCTATTTCCTAATAGTGATTCAAATCCATTACGAAAATAATCTCCATATCCTATATCTATCATTACAAATTTCACTTCACTTTCAATTAAAATTTTATTCGAAAAGGATAATCGATAACGAATGAAGATGATAACAAAAAAGAGTAAAAGAAAGCCAAAAATTAAATAAATAAAATTCATATTAGATGATAATTATATACAATGAAGTGATTTAAAAACTAAAGTTAAAATGATTTGTAAGTGCTTGTAAAACAAGATAAAGCTCTTTTTGAGATTCATTCCCGATAGCTATCGGGATAGCTATGGATCGATAAAAAGCTGAAATATTGTTTGTCAATGACTTGCAAAGGAATTAACATTATGTTCTTAAATCACTTCAATATAATAAATATTCAAAAAACTGAAATCAGGATAAAAGTAAAATACTTCGAGCCAGAGTTGCATATACAACTTAAACTCTTTACATTTGAGATATGAAAGCTAAATATCCAAATTTAGAATCCGCAAATCCTTCTCAATGTATCGCATCTAAAATGATGAAATGTAATAGAATATTATCTCAAGTATTTCGAAAACATTTACTCAATTTTGGTTTAACAAATAGCCAAATGACAATTTTATTTATCATTGCCAAGAAAGGAGATGTCACCCAAGCTCAATTGGCTTCAATGCTTTATTTAGAAAAATCTACAGTTTCTAGAAATATGAGAAGACTATTTGAAAAAGAATTAATCATCAAAGAGAAAAATCAAATCATTAATATTACTGAAAAAGGGAAATCATTTTTAGAAAAAATTATTCCACAATGGGATAAAGCAATGGAAGAATCTAGAAAATTATTAGCTAATGATGGGTTAGAAGCTTTGGATACTGTTCTTTCAAAATTAAAGTCATAATTTTTTTCAAATAAGTTGTATATACAACTAAAACTATTGTCATGCATCAGATACCTTTATATTTAGACTTATTATTTTTATTCATTTCTGTAATAGCAGTATTATTCTTTTATAAAGCTGCTCAATCCTCAAAGAAAATATTGCTGCTATTTATAGTATATGGTCTTTTGCAAAGTTTACTTGCATATACTGGTTTTTACACAAATACAACAAGTATCCCCCCCAGATTTAGCTTAGTATTATTACCTGCTCTAATTTTAATCTTATATACTTTCTTTTCGAAGAAAGGCAGAAAATTTATAGATCAATTAGATATTCGATACTTAACTCTTTTACATAGTATTAGAATTGTAATGGAAATCATTTTATTCCTTTTATTTACATATGCTGTGATACCTGAATTAATGACATTTTCTGGTCGAAATTTTGATATCATTCCTGGACTGACAGCACCTTTTGTTTTCTATTTTGCATTTGTTCAAAATAAGATCAAGAAAAAGGGACTTCTTTTGTGGAATTTTATTGGATTATTTTTAATCCTGTTTATAGCTTTTAATGGACTTTTATCAGCACCACTGCCTATACAACAATTCGGTTTCGATCAACCCAATATTGCACTAATGTATTTTCCCTATACCCTTCTACCAGCTATTGTAGTTCCTTTGGTTATCTTTTCTCATTTAGCATCCATTAGACAGCTTTTAACAGATCAATATCTTAACTATAAATCCTAATTTTTCATAATAAAGCTGCCTAAACGTTATGAATGCCATAAAAATCTTGGATTGTAGTTAGAATTCCATATTTTTGCATTGTCGCGAAACTGATTATTATGAGTGAATTCCAACGTCAAATCCCAATTATACTGACAGTCGCAAGAATACCTTTGGCATTTTTATGCATTTATTTTGCATTTACACTGAAGCCTTTATCTCTATCGATAT
>JAHDFV010000192.1 GCA_020627985.1 Saprospiraceae bacterium | reverse complement strand
ATATAAATTTCACTATTACTAAAATTACTAGTAAAAACAATATCTAAAAATCCATCTTTATTTAAGTCACTTACAGCTACACCTCCACCATTATAAATATAGTCTGAAGTAAATACATTATATAAAGTATCTTTTCTTATTCCATTTATAAAATTTATTCCCGTTGCATCATTGGTCAATTCTGTAAATAAGGTTTCTTTGAATTCACTGCACCAGCGGCTGGGGCTTTAACATTATGGGTTGACGATTGGGGTGATTTTGGTGCAGCAACTGCAGCAAACCTTACAGGTAATTTATATGAGGGAGCTTGTTCTAGTTTAGGAATTGCAGGCAGCACAGAAACTATTGTTGGATCTCAAGGTTCACATACTACTGATTGTATAGATTTCTCAAGTGGTTTATTAAATGGTACCAACGAAGGACCATTTAATGTAACTGGGCTAACACCAGGACAATCTTACTTCTTAAGAGTAACTGAAGAAGAAGATCAAAAAGCATGGGTAGATCTTGCTTTTGCTGAAAAATTATTAGAAGATGATTGCCCTCTAGCCAAATCTTTAGATGGTACTACCTTCACAGGTTGCAATTACAATGCCGTAGATGACAATGAACCAGATATCGCTTCTTGGACAGGTGGTGCTCACTCTGCTCCATATCAAACATGTTCAGGTTGGTCTTCTAATGAAAATATGGTTTGGTACACTTTTGAAGTAACAAGTGCTACTACTCAACCTATTACAATTACTGCAGGGGATGTGAACTGTGATAATACTGGTGGAGGAACACTACAAATGGGTGTATTCTATGCTGGTTCTGCTACTTGTGCAGATGGTTTAGATGCTATGTCAGGTAGAGGATGTGATGTAGATACTAACACAGATGTTGAAGTAACTTTACCAGTTGGTCAACCTAATGGAACTTACTATGTAGTTTGTGATGGTAATGCAGGAGCTCAATGTCGTTGGAATTTCACAAGTGATCAAATTCTTCCTGTAGAGTTAGCGGAATTTAGAGGATATAATAGAGAAGATATAAATGTCTTAGAATGGAAAACTGATTCTGAGTTAAACAATGATTATTTTGAAGCACAAAGAGCAATTGATCCTTCTAAGGAGTTTGAAGTCATTGGCACCGTTAAAGGAAATGGTACTACTGCTGATGTTAACTTTTATGATTTCATTGATAAAAATCCTTTAACCAGTGGATATTATAAATTAAAACAAATTGATTTTGATGGTAAATATGAATATACAAATGTGATTCATATTGCGAGAAAAGATACAAAATTTGCAATCTCTAATCTATTCCCTGTTCCTTCTAAGGATAAAGTAACTTTAAAATATGAAGTAACTACTGCAACTGATTTAACATTAACTATTACAGATATGTTAGGTCGATTGATTACAACGGAAGAATTCGTAGGAGTTGAAGGCACACAATTCAAAGATTTAGATATATCATCTTATGCAAATGGAGTTTATACTTTAACCATTTCTGACGGTGAGACTAAATCAATGGAAAAACTGATCAAAAACTAATTCGAACTATTCGAATTTAAATAATGTTTACCTACCAGATGCTTTTTACAAGCATCCGGTTTTTTATTATCCATAATTTATCCGTATTTTTCGGCGAAATTTCACTATTTATTAAAATCAACGCAACAATGACAGCGAAGGAATTTTTATTAGCATTACCTGCAAAGGTATCTCCAGAAGCAATCGAAGGACATAACACAAACTTTCAATTTGATTTAGCAGGAGATGACGGAGGTCAATATACTCTATTAATCAAAGATGGAAAAGCAGAAATAGTTGAAGGACTAGAAGGCGAATCCAATTGTACAGTATCTGCTAAAGGTGCTGATCTTATGGATGTGGTTGAAGGACGTCAAAATCCAATGATGGCTTTTATGATGGGTAAAATCAAAGTAACCAATCAAGGTGAAATGTTGAAATACGCTAAGATTTTAGGCTTAATGTAATTCGTACATATAGACATTCTAAAAAGGCTTTCTAGAATACTAGAAAGCCTTTTTATTTTAGACCACGTTAATAAAAGGGTATAATCCGGATTCCCACTATTAAATTCCGAAAACCATAACCATTATCTTCTTCTGGCAGAAAAAAAGAATGAAAGCCTATTCTAGAAAAGAAAGTTAAATAACTATATCCAATCTCTGTTTGAATTCCGTATTGAATATTAGATAAATTAAAAGCTCCTTTTTCACTCTTCCGTATTCCATCATCTGTTTTCGTTTTCTGCTTAGCGCCCAAAATAAATCCAGCATAGCCTCCTAAGGAAACATGAAAAGACTTTTTCATATGTAAAGGATTCGATTCATATTCTAATAACAATGGAACTGATAAAGATGTAATATTTAGAGTATTCTTTTTAAACTGGATGGTATCATTACTTATAGGAGTAACCCGATCATTATAAGGAGCCAAGTTGAAAGATTCTTTAAAGGAAAATCGATCTATATCTAAAGCCAATCCATATTCTAAATTCAATTTGTGTTTTTTCAAGCTTATTCTTTGCCTAAAAATATTTATACTATAATGTAAGGAACGAGCAGTATTTAAAGACAAGGTGTCATAATAGCTCTGAGACACATTATTATAAGTAGGCAATAAACTATTCCAACCGATATCAAACATCAACCATCGAGTCGTCATTTTTCTTTTTTTACTCAAAAGAATAGAATCACTTTCTAGTTGATTAGGAATTGAATCTATTTCTACATTTTGAGAAAAACCATTTATCACCATCACCAAAATGAACCATAAACTTATCGTCCAACGCATTTTTATCTTCATTTTTCGATTCCTTTTTCTTGAATTTTCATACCGTAAAATAAATAAGATCGACTTTTAAGACTAAATATTTAATTTTTTTCTAATAAATGGCTCAAGATCGTAAAGAATTGCACGCTTCTTGCTATAGAATAATGAATATATGTTTCTATTAACTGTAATTCATTAAGATATAACACTTTAAAAATTACAATTAATTCATAAACAATATAAAACATCAACGTAGAACAACACATCGATTTAGAATTAAATTAATGTCAACCATGTGTAAGAATAATAAATTAATCATTTCGGTCTTTGCTCTTTTTATGGCGGCCATACAATTGTGTTCAGCACAATGTCCTGAATTAGAAGATGTGTATTATACACAAGTAGAAGATTGTATGGATAAAGCAAGTATTTGTTTACCTATTCCTTTGGATCAAATCTTAACAAATGCTTTAGACATAACTGTTAATGATGAAGAATACACAGATATCATACCTGGTTGTGAATTCGATTCTATCGTAGCCTATAGCTATTTTACAATGCTAGGACAAGGAAATGCAGGACCATATCATGTAGAATCTTGGATAGTTGATGATCAAACATTTGAAGGAACTTTTGAAACTATAGACGATCTTGTAGATTCTATGAATCTTTGGAACCCCTCAGGTAACTGGGTACATGATGCCCCTAATTTGAACATTGTTGGAGGAGATTTATCATTTGAATATTCAGATATACATATCGAGCAACTTCAACTACCAGGCACTAACGCGATTTTACCCTTCGCTTATGGTCTGAATGCTACAAAAACTATTTTTAGTTTTCCTGTAGGAACGCATACTTTTGAAGTAACGGGAGGAAGTGAATGTAATGTAATGATGGACGTTATTGTTGCCTGTACACCAAATGAATATATTTCAGAAACAACTTATGTCGGTCTTTCTGGGGAAATATGTTTAGATCAAGATGATTTACTAGGTAATAATCCCACTGTATCTATTTGTAGTAGTACGAATGATGATGTTGTTGAATTTTTCATTAACTCTGAAAACCAATGTATCACTTTTTTAGCCCACGAAGCGGGTATAGAAACCGGATGTTTTGTCATTTGTGATGATTTAGGAATTTGTGATTCAACTTACATCACTGTTACTTCATTATTGCCTCCAGAAGGAGAAATTATTATTGAAACTGTTGCTATTGGACAAACATTGAATGAATGTTTAAGTGCTGAAGATATTAGTGGAACGGAATTTACCATTTCGAATCAATGTCCTGAATTCTCAGGAGATAATGTTCAATTTAATTTTGAAAATGGATCTTTATGTGTTGAATTTACAGGAATAACTGTTGGAGTGGATACTGCATGTATTGTTATTTGTAATGAACTTGGCATGTGTGATTCTACTATGTTTTACATTTCAGCAATTAATCCTATTGGAGAAACACCCATTCTATTAGACGATCAAGCAGAAACGATGCAAAATGAAACAGTTATGATACCTGTTTTAGATAATGATACAGTTGAGTATATTTCTTTGGTAAGTATTTCGGAAGAACCCAATAATGGTAGCGCATATATTACTATGGATAATGAAATTGCTTATGAACCTAATGAAGATTTTTGCGGTCAGGAAACATTTAGCTATATGATTTGCAATTCTTTTGATTGCGATACTGCTAATGTAGAAGTCACTGTTATTTGTGAAGAAATCACCATTTATAATGGCTTTTCTCCAAATGGTGATGGCGTGAATGATCGTTTCAGAATAGGAGGAATTGAATCTTACCCTAATTGCTCAGTAAAAGTATTTAATGTTTGGGGAAATAAGGTTTATGAAAATAAAGTAGGAGAAGGTTATAAATACGAATCTGGATGGGACGGTACTTGGAATGGAAAAGATTTAGTTGATGGGAATTACTTTTATATGATTGAATTAGGTGATGATAGTCAACAAAAATATAGTGGATATATTTTACTCCATCGATAAGTATGATAAGAAATAGAAAACCAAACTTTACTATTAATAAAAAAGGGTTTCATATCAATGATATGAACCCTTTTATTATTCAACTATTAACCATAAATTTTATGCTAATTTCGCCATGTCCCTGACTAAAATACTTTTGCGATTGAAATAAATAAGATTTGATTTTTTCAAATCATTCAATACAGAAGTAACGGTTTGCCTAGAAGTACCTGTAATATTAGCGATATCTTGTTGAGTTAGTGAATGCCTAATTAGCATTTCAAAACCAACTCTTTGTCCATTTCTATCAATTGAATCTTTAATAAAATCAATAATTCTTGCTCTGGCATCTTTCAAGACCAATGACTCTAATCTTCTTTCTGCAAAAATTAATCGACTTCCAATCAATTCGTATAATTTCAAACTCATTTTTAAATTTGTTTGAATCATTTCTTTTATAATTGCCGCGTCAACCATACAATACTCAACATGAGAATTCATGCTTTGAGCAAAGTCTATACGACTATCTTCACCTACTAAACATAATTCTCCAAACATAGCATTTGGATAAAGAACAGATTTAATGACTTCTTTACCATCACTAGAATGAGTTCCTATTTTAATACAACCCTTACGTAAGAAAAATACTTTTTTCGCCGCTTCATCTGGTAGATATACAAAATCATATTTTGAACTCGTACACATTTCTGCGTGATTCAATAAACGATTAAAATCTTCATCACCTAGTACATTAAAGAGGGGAATCTCTTTCAAAAAATTGGCAGTTAATTCTTTACTCATGATTACAAAAATTTAGTTCTGATATGGTAATTTGGTTAATTGTTATACTAAGATGTAATGATTCTTCACTCCCACAAACAACATTTTAACAAAATAATACTTGATTTTTAATTATAATCTAATATATTATTAATTAATTATCAATTATTTAAATAAAATAACTAGATAATAAAATACATAACAATTAGAAAATAGAGATATTATTCACAACGTAATAAAATTCATATCTTCGCATTTATTTATAGAAAAATAGCAAAATGAATAATATAACTGTAATTGGAGCTGGAACAATGGGAAATGGTATCGCGCACGTTTTTGCCATGTTTGGACATCAAGTCAACTTAGCTGATATTTCACAAACAGCTTTAGATAAAGCCCTTAAAACAATAGAAAAGAATTTAGACCGTATGGTAACTAAAGAAAAAATATCTGAAGCAGACAAAACCAGTACTCTAAAGAATATCACCACATATACAGAATTATCTGAAGCGGTGCAGCAAGCAGATTTAGTTGTAGAAGCAGCAACTGAGAATGTAGAT
The DNA here is from genome assembly GCA_020627985.1 of Saprospiraceae bacterium. Classification (GTDB taxonomy): domain Bacteria; phylum Bacteroidota; class Bacteroidia; order Chitinophagales; family Saprospiraceae; genus JAHDCE01. The sequence goes on along the minus strand of JAHDFV010000192.1, from coordinate 1,277 downwards.
TTAAAACTAAAGATTTTCAAACAAATGGATGAATTAGCACCTAAAGATGCGATTCTCGCTACCAACACTTCATCTATTTCTATCACACAGATTGCTGCAGTTACTTCAAGACCAGACAAGGTAATCGGAATGCATTTCATGAATCCAGTACCTGTCATGAAATTAATAGAAGTCATAAAAGGTTATGCTACTTCACAGGAAACGACTCAAAAAATCATGGAAATGAGTACAGGTTTAAAGAAGATACCTGTAGAAGTAAATGATTATCCTGGCTTTGTAGCGAATCGTATATTAATGCCTATGATTAATGAAGCGATCATCACTTTATTCGAAGGCGTAGCTGGAGTGGAAGAAATTGATACTGTCATGAAATTAGGTATGGCTCACCCAATGGGCCCCTTACAATTAGCTGACTTTATTGGTTTAGATGTTTGTCTATCTATCATGAGAGTATTACAGGATGGTTTCGGTAATCCGAAATATGCTCCTTGTCCTCTATTAGTTAATATGGTAACAGCTGGTAAACTCGGTCGTAAATCTGGTGAAGGCTTTTATTCATATAGTCATGGTACTAAGGACTGGATTGTAGCAGATACCTTCAAATAATTTATGTTATTCCATAAATATATAGTGAAGTTGTTTAAAAATGATTTAGTAATTTAATTACAAGTCATTGATAACCTATTACTTCAGCTATTTTAATTCCCATAGCTTTGGCTATGAAAATTAAAATGAGCCTTGTTCTAGGTATCAAGCACTTATAATTACTTTTACCAATCACTTTTTAAACAACTTCAGTGTCATGAAATATCTCTATTTATCAATATTGGCGACTATCCTTTTTTCATGTAGTCCAAAAACATCGCAAAAAGCGAAATCAACAGAAGAAGTTCAATCTAAAGGTATTGATACGATTGTATTTTTTAAGCCAGATGTTATTGATGAATTTGTCATTATTATTAATCATGATACAGGAAAGAGAGATACAATAAGAGTAATTGATTTGGATTAGACTCTAGCTCTAAAAGTACACCGACCCCAAAGGGAGTTGAAAATTATAAAAAGTACCCCAACCCTAAAGGGAGTTTGAACATTTTTTAAACTTTTCAGCCTTCAGGGGGGATGGGGTAAAGAAAGTTCGAATCGTCAAAATTACCCCAACCCTAAAGGGAGTTTGACTATTTTTAAACTTTCCTCCCTTTAGGGATGGGGTTAAGGAAGTTCGAATCGTCAAAATTACCACAACCCTAAAGGGAGTTTGACTATTTTTAAACTTT